>NZ_JBGWAB010000017.1:0-92949 GCF_041862025.1 Streptomyces sp. AB3(2024) | reverse complement strand
CCCAGGCCCCGCCCCCGGTCGCCGCCCCGGTCCCGCCCCCGAGCGCGGGCGTGCGCCCCGCCTGCGGCGGCGACACCGACTGTGCCTGCGGGGGCGGCGGACCCGGTGGCGCCCACCCCCTCGTCTACGCCATCGGCACCATCGGCTTCGACTACGAGACCGAGGCCCGCCGCGACAGCTTCCGCCAGCAGATGCCGTACGTCACCGTGACCATCGACGGCGAGGAGGTCGAGCAGCAACCGGACCCGTACAGCCCCAGGCAGCTACGGTCCTACCTGGCCTCCGCCCCCTGGGCCTCCGACAAGGTCACCTGGACGCTGACCCTCGACGGCGCACCCGTGTACGCCCTGGAGGCCGAGGCGCCGGTGGGCATGGACTGGAGCGAACCCATCGTCTCCCCGGAGGAGGCCCAGCGGGCCCGGCAGGCCGCCGCACACCTGGAGAGGAACGAGGCCTCGACGCTCTCGGACCTGATCAACCGACTCGCGAGTCCGCCCGTGTCCACCGTGTACCGGGTGTTCCGGGACGCCATCGTGGGCCAGGCGCTCGACCCGGAGAAGGATGAGGAGCGGGCCGGCTACGTCTCGCGCGTGTCGGTGCCCGGGATCCTCACCAACCGCACGAAGCGCCTCTTCAACGGCCAGCTCGTGCCCGTGGTCGAGGTGAAGAGCCGGGGCCTCTACACCTGGAACGAGACAGCGCTCGTCGACTCCGTCTTCGACAGCGTCATGAGGGACGCGAAGATCAAGCACGTCTCCGCCACCCACGAGAACGAGATCCGTCTGACGATCCGCTCCTTCCTCGACAAGATCTACTACCAGTTCCGCAACCTCGGCCAGACCTCGGCCGACCGGGCGCTGAACTACGCGGGGACCAACGCGTTCCTGATCGGGGGCCAGATAGTCCGGGGAATCCTCTCCGCGGGCCAGATACCCGGATCGAAGGGCGGCCTGTACTCGCTCGACACGATCACCGTCACCAAGAGCCCGTACTGCCGCGTCGGCTCGGATTGCCAGGACGTCGTCGTGACCCTCTTCGACCCGGAGGACGACCGCAGAGCCCGGCTCTCGTACCTCTTCACCATCGACGTGAGCGACGAGCTGCCGGTCAGCCTCGCTCCGGTCCACACGTTCCTCAACAGCTGATCCACGAGGAACAGGGAGGAGAACAGCCATGGACACCAGACACAACAGACCGGGAGGACTGCCTCCCCAAGTCCGGGCCGTCCGCCGCGACGACGCCGCGGCAGAGGCGGACGCCCGTCGGCAGGGCGTCGCGGCCGCCGCGTCGGGCTGCGCCAACCTCACCGGCATGGCCCGGCAGATGTGCTACGCGGGCCGGCACGGTCTCAGGGTCTGACCCCTGTCGGGGATCAACCCCCTGAGGGCACCGGCCCCTCCCCGAGGAAACAGAGGAAACAGAGGGAACACGAGGAAAGGACAACGTGATGTTCGACGAAACCACCCAAGAGGACACCGGCGCCACGCGCTGGTCCCCTGCCGGACAGCTGCGGCTGCAGCTCCCCCAGCAGTCTCCGCCCGTCCGCCGCGGCCGTCGCCCCGAGGGGCACGCCGGCACCTCCGGCGCCGAGGCCAGCGGACTGCTCAGCAAGATCGGTCAGGGTCTGGACGACCTGTGGCCGTTCTGAGCCGGCGCCCATGACCGGCCGACGACGCCATCGGACACCTGAGGAGGCATCATGCGACTCGACCTGCCGATCCAGGCACCGGCCGTGAACCGCAGGGTCCACTACCTGCCGTACCGCGTCGTCTTCACCGACCCTGAGGACCCCACCACCAAGGTCCACATGCAGCCGCTCGGCGAGTACGGCCCCCTCCCCGGGGACGCGCGAGCCCTGCTGTACGACTACGGCCGCGGCTGGCACTGTGCGCCGACCGTCGGCTGCCGGTGGACCGGACTCGTCTGACCGTGTGAGGGAAGGCAGGGGAAACACGGGAATCCAGGAAGGAAGGTGGACGGGCCGCCGCCCTGCCGGCGGCCCGCCCCCGCGTGGAAGGAGCCGAGACCATGGCGAACCTGCGGACTGCGATCTCCTGGTCGAACGACAAGACGTACCTCTTCTACGACGACGACACGTACGACCGCTACGACTGCGTCACCGGTCTCCGGGAGGACTCCGGACTCGGCATCGACCGGTGGGAGGGGCTCCCCGGCTCGCCCGAGGCCTTCGTCTGGTGGGGGGCGGGCAAGGCGTTCGCCTTCACCGGCGGCGACTACCGGCGGTACGACGACCCCTCCGACCGGGTCGACCCCGGCTACCCCCTCGCGATCGGCCCACAATGGCCCGGCCTCCCCGCCGGCGCGGACGGCGGCCCCGACTGGCGTACCGGCATCGACGCGGCCGTGAACTGGGGGAACGGCAAGCTGTACCTCTTCAAGGGCGACGCGTACGTGCGGTACGACATCACCGCAGACCGGGTCGACGCCGGCTTTCCCGTCAAGATCGCGGACCGCTGGACCGGGGTCTTCCCCGCGGACCTCGACGCCGTGGCGTACCCGGGCGGGCAGTACGCGTACTTCTTCCGTGGCGGGCAGTACCGGCGCTTCGACCTGGACGCCGACCAGGTGGACGCGAGCGGCCCCCTCGACGCCGCCTTCCGGCTCGCTCCCACCCCCTCCGGGGCGGTGGCCCCGGCCCGCCTGCTCACCCTCACCCAGGCGAACCGGCTGATGGCCGACCTGATCCGACGGGGGAAACTCACCCTGAAGAGCCCGGTGTTCGTGGACGGCCCGACCGGCATCGTGTCGCCGACGCCCACCCAGCGCGTCGTGGTGAGCCCGCCGTCGTTCGGCGGCATCCGCTACACGAACCAGATCGCCCCGACGTCCACGATCATCGACAACCTCGACCAGTGCATGCTGATCGCGCTGTACCGCCTCACCCGCTGGATCAACTCCTCGTCGCCGGACGTCACCGAACTCCTCCACCTGGGCATCGGGCACGGCGGGCCCAACCCGAAGGACTGCCACAACCAGGGCCGCGCGCTCGACCTCTCGGGCATCGTGGGGGAGCTGGACGGGGTCGCCTTCACCCGGCTGGTGCAACGGGACTGGGGCGACCTTCCCCGCACCCCCGGAAAGTTCCGCATCGACCCCGCGACGGACCCCCTCGCGTACGGGCTGTTCTCGACCGCCTTCCGCTTCGCCACGTTCGAGTGCGAGGCCACCGCCATCGGCCCGGCCAACAAGTGGCCCATGCCCGAGATCGGCGGCTCCGGCTTCGTGATCTACCCGGACTACACCGGCCCCGCCGCGCTGGTCAACGCCCACCAGAACCACATCCACATGCAGATCGGCCTCACGGTCCTCCCCTGAGGGGCACCGGAGGACCGGGCGACACCCCGCATGCCCCTGATCCCGACGCCGGCGCCGGATCCCCGGCTCGGCCCAGACACCGCGGAGCAAGCAACACCCGGGATCCCGGCGACCTGTTCCCCGCACCCGCAGGGATGACCCCGAACCCTCCAGGTCGCCCGTCCACATCTGCGCCTGCTCCCCGCACCCGCGGGGATGATCTCCAGGATCGCCGCGCAGCACATGGCCTGGCCGCAGGCGAGGAACATGGCAGGGAACGGTAGTTAGTCGCCGTTTTCGGTCGTCCCACGGGTATCCGGCGCCGCTGGCGCGGAATCCAGCGGCCGGACAGTGGACTTCCCCTTCCAGTACCGTCCCCGTGAGACGAAGGGGACGCCATGAAGTGGATCGAGCACACCACCGGCCAGCGGATCAAGCTCCTGCGCGGAGCCGTCACCCAGGAGCAACTCGCCCACAACGCCGGGTTGTCTATCGCCACGATCCGCAAAGCGGAGCAGGACCGCGGACAACTCTCCCTCCCCACCCTCCTCCGGCTCGCGCACGCCCTGGGCGCCGACATCTCCGTGATCGTGGGGCAGCAGGCCCCCCGCAGGGCACTGCTCGCGGACGACCGCCTCACGTTGCGGGAACTGTCGCGCACGGTCCACGACACCGCCGCGGGCGTCGGCACCGACCGGGAGCCAGTGGACTTCTCCGGCGATCTCGCGGCGGGCTGGGACGCCTACCGGGCAGGGCGCATCGGGGTGGCCGGCCAGTTCGCCGCATCCTGCGTCAAGGACGCGGCAACGGCCCTCGCGGGTGCCCCCGAAGGCCGCCGCATGACCGCACGCGGGTTCCTCGCCGACGCCTACCGCCTCTCTTCCTACGTCGCCAACCAGCTCGGAGCGCGGGACCTCGCGTACGCCGCCATCGGCCACGCAGCCGACCAAGCCCGGCGGGCCGGAGACACCTTGCGGGAAGCATCGGTTGCCTCCGGGCGCTCGTGGATCTACCTGCGTGACGCCCGTCTCGACGATGCCGAGCACACCGCGAGGATCTCCCACACCCGCATCGAACCGAGCTACAGCGACCGTGACCCCGTCGCGCTCGCCACCTACGGATGGCACGTGACCTTCGCGGCCGTCGTCGCGGCACGCAGGGGGGACACCACCACCGCAGATGACCTCCTCTCCCAAGGCTCGGCCGTCGCCGCGCGGCTGGGGCGGGACGTCATGGTCAACGGGACCGCGTTCGGCCCCGCCTCCGTCACCGCCCAGGCCATCGGCATCGCCGTCTCGACCGGGAAGGCCGGAAAGGCGCTTCAGCTCGCCGAGGATCTGCACGACCGGTCATCGCTGCATCAGGCCGCGCAGAACCGTCTCCAGCTCGACATCGCCCTCGCCCAGTGCGACACCCGGCAGTACGACACCTGCCTGGACACCCTGCTCACGGTGTGCACGGAGCACCCCGAATGGGTGCGGCACCAGACCCTCCCCGGCGTCATCGCCCAGCGGGCCGGCTACGCCACCACCTCCCGCTCCCGCAAGATCGCAAAGATCATCGGCGCCACCCTCGCGTAACTGCCACGGGGCGTAGCACCGTCTCCCGGGACGGATCGCCGTAGTGCTACGCCCTCGCTCTTCACTCTCCGCGTCGGCTCGATCACTCTGTAGGGGCCCCACAGGCAGCCGGTCCCAGTCGCCCCCTTCCGGGACCGGCTGCTCCCTCCCCTGACCGAGGATTACGCCGTGCCCGAACCCCTGTCCCGTCGCGTCCCCGCGAACCGGCTGATCGAGGACCAGCCCGCCGAACCCGTTCCCTGCGAGGCCTCCGCCGTGCCCGCCGGCGCCTCCGAGGTGTGCGGGCAGCCCTCCCCAGCCCTGATGGCGCGAGCGGAACGCGGGTGGGGAATGCTCGACGCTCTGCACGCCCGCGTCGGCAAGGCCGAGGAATGAGCGCGGCCGACGGATACGAACAGCACCCGCTCCTCCACAAGCACGTCCGTGACATCGCGTCCCGCGCGGAGGGCGAGCTGACGGCGGTGACGCGACAACTCCACACGGACGGCCGCACCGTCCGTATCGCGCACATCCGGCCGGAGAACGGGGTGGAACTGACCACCCACGCCGACAACATCGAACCTGCCGTCGGCGAGCACCCTCACATCCATGATCCCCCGATTCTGGACGTCTCTGGGTAGCCGCTGATCACAGGGATCGGCGATGCTGCCGACGGTATTGAGGAGCCGGTAGACCGATTTCGGCTGGGCGTGCGGGCATCTTGGGGCAAGGCGGTGGCGTTCGTGATCGTCCAGCGCCCGTGTTGCTGTGCTGGTCCGCCCCCTGGATCGCCGCCGCTGGGCCGGCAATCGGCAACGCCGCCCGGAGCGCCATCCTGCAGCGCGGTCCCCGCGATATGCCAGCCCATCACATGATCTTCCACCGGAACCGTCACGGCCTACCGTGGCCCGCTCAGGGCGTTCCTCACCGACATCCCCGCGCAGTCATCCTTGACGGCGGCCAGCACGAATTCCCCACGTATGGCCAGTTGGCGTGTCACTCTCCGTGTCGTTGACACGGGCAGGGGCAGTGCGTTTGCCACTCGCATTACAGTGCCTGTCGGCGCAGCTGCACCATCTGGCAAGGTTCGATCATGAACATGCACAGTGTGTTGCTGTATGGGTGCGCCGTGGTCGTCATCGTGTCGGGCATCCAACTCCTGGCGACGCTCGCCACGAAGGACCACAAGTCGATGCCTCCTCCCCTGGCCTTGTTGCGGACGTGGCGGCAGCCTGTCCCGAGAGCCGCCACGGGGCTGGTGGCCGCCATGATGGTGCTCGGCGTGGCCCAGACGGCTGCCCCCGCCATGATCGATGCGCTCGAGCGACACCCTCATGGTGCGTGGTGGCGAGCCATGACCGCCTTGATGGTGCAGTCCTCAGGCTGGTTCCAACTCCTGTTCAACCTGGCCGCGCTCGCGGTTGTCGCTCCGCTGACCGAGCGGCAGTTCGGCGCCTGGCGGACGTTGCTGGTCTTTACGGCCAGCGGCGTGACGGCGCAGGCGGTGAGCATGGCCGGCTGGAGCCTCCAAGGAGGCGGGGACTCCGTGGCGATCTGCGGCCTCGTGGGCGCACTCGCTACTTGGCACGCGGCGCGCGGCAGCGTCGTCGCCCTGCGGCGGGTGACTCTCCTCATCCCCGCCGCGGGTCTTGTCCTTTGCCTCCTCGCCAACAACCACGGCATGGGCCTTCTTGTCGGCAGCGCGCTGGGAGTCGGACTGGCAACGCCTGCCCGCCCGCCCCTGGCGGTGTGACTCAGCGTGATGACTGGCGGCCAGATAGTTCCCCAGGAACTGGCCGCCTGTGGGGAATTGCAACTGGCCACTGACAGTCATCCTGGATCCGATCATGCTTACTGGGCCTGATTTGTGGCAGGTGGACGGCAGCGTATGACTTCCGAGGTGCTGCTAGTTGAATTGTGATGAACAAGAGGATTGCCGGTTTCGGTGAAAGTGCCGAGAAACAGTCCGAGGCCCAAGTAAATTGCCAGGTCAGAAAGCCTGCTCCCCGCACCCGCGGGGATGACCCCGGCGAGGGCGCCCGGAGCCGCGAGGCCGAACAGGGCTCCCCGCACCCGCGGGAATGACTTCGAGATGGCTCGGGCCGGGCCTATCTCTGTCAGTCTTGCTGGCCAGTTCGGCATCAGGGGGTACGACGGCGAGCACGATCGCCACAGGCGGGTTCGCTGTGAACTTCGCTACGGCTGCGTCCCGCCGGCCTTTGGCGGCAGGCTTCCGGCCGGATGGCTTCGAGCCGAGCAGCTGCAGGCACAGCCTCGGTACAGGCCGTGCCTGGGTGCGTTCAGGGAGCTGGATGGGGAATTGGTTCTTTGTCGGCCGGGGGCATCAGACGTATTGGGGTTCGCCGATGATGTGGCGCCCGATGCGGTTGGCCAGCCGGTTCGCTCGCTGGAGGTCCTGGCTCTGCACGTGAATGTAGACGGTGTGGTCGTCCGACGGGTCCTCCATGAAGAGCCTCCGGCAGTTGAGGGTGACCTCCACTCCCGCGTCGCCGCCTTCGTAGCGGGGGCGGTCCAGTTCCGGGATCGCCGGCCACCTCAGGGGCCACCATTGCAGTGCGGCCGGATTGGAGCCCACGGTGGCGATCAGCACGTCCTCGACGCTGCCCGCCGGGGCGTCCTCCAGCTCCAGTTCGACCGGCAGGCACTGCCAGTCGCCACCCAGGTCGAGTGCGGTGTCCGGACGTGCCGGCTCTCCCGGCATCCACGGTTGGCACCCCCGCGGGGGCTGGTAGTTGCCCCGTGTCGTGAAGGCCCCTGGCAGCGCGGTCAACAGCCGCTGCCATTCGTCCCGTTGCGTCGCCCGCGCACTCGCCTCACCGTGGCGTCGCTCGTGTCGGCCAGGGCCGGCAGTTCCCGGCCCACCCCAAGAGCCTCTGCCCGATCCCGCGTGCGCAGTACCGGGTACGCCTATTCAGTGGACATGCCAGGGAGTCTGCCAGGGACTCCGGCGGGCAGTGCCGCCGTTGTCCGCCCGGCTGCCGGGTGCGTTGTCAAAGGGAAGGGGGCGTCCCGGAGCGTCGTTCGGTCCGGGTGGTACGGACCGCCGGACCACCCAGTGCACCGGGCATGTCACGCCCTGCCGGTGGTGCTGCGGGTCCGAAGGGAGGCCTTCGTAGCACCTGGCCCGGCATCGCGGCTTGGGCTCGTGGGGGCTGCCGGGTCGGGTGGGGCGGGGGGGTCAGCCGCCGTCCACGTAGGCGCGGGCCGCCACCATGACGTCGCGCATGCGGCCGTCGGCGATGCACTGGGCCGGTGCTTCGTCCTCCAGCTGCGGGTTCATGCCGATCATCCAGGCGCGCGCCGTGTAGAGGCTCTCGGCGTCCTGGATGAGTTGGAAGACCTGGAGGGCGGCGCGCAGGCGTTCCTCGGATTCGTGCCGGGGGGTGGTGTCGCCCGATGCCCACTTGCCGACCTGCTTGGGGTCGCTGATGTTGGCGATGCGCGCGGTCAGGCGCTGCCCCAGGTTGTCCTGGAGGAACCGGGCGATCTCGCTGATGTGCATGCGCACGGTGGTGATGTGGGCCCGTTCGGCACTCACCGCGCTCTTGGCGGCGGCGACGGCGGGGGTGGGCGTGGCGGTGGCGTGTGAAGGCATGGTCAGGTCTCCCTCGTTGCCCTGACTGTGCGCCCGCGCGGTGGCGGGTCGCGTGTTCAGGCGACGGGTGTCGGGTGCGCGCAGGACCTGGCTGTCGCGTGCTGCTGCGATGGCAGACGGAAGGGACGCTCGGTCGCGGCGAGCTGTGAACGCTTCGTGACGTGCTTCCGACCCGCCGGGAAGCGTGACCAGTGACGGGTGGGGTGGGCCGGGCCGGCTAGCGGCGGGCGGCGGGGTTCAGCATCGATGTATTCCGGTCCGCGAGGATCCGGCGCATGGATGACCGGAGAGTGCTGGCAGTGCGGCGGCGCCTGTGGTGCTTGGTGGTGCCGCGATGTGCAGAGCGAACCCCGAAGGTAAGCACGCACGGACGATGTTGCCGGTGATGCTCATGAGATCCCCCACACGCTCCAAGTCGGTCGATGTACTTGTCAGGTTACCCATTATCACCTGTCAACTCCACCTCTTAGGAAGAATCCAGCGGGTTCTCGACGGAGCGTCAACTGCTGCGTTTGAGGCTGGACTTAGCTTTTGACCTGCATTGATGTTGTCGATTGGGGGAGGGGGCGGAGGCTGAGCGGGTGTGGGGAGTGAGTTGTTTTCCTCCTTTTGGACGACGGGGATGTGGTGGTTTTCCGGGCGGTTTCCAGGTGGGTTTTCGGGTGGGGGAGCGGGTGGGGGAGCGGGTGGGGGAGCAGGGGGGTGAGTTGTTGCGGCCCGGGCGGGGCCGGTCACAGCATGGTCAGGCCGTACTCGTCGGCCACCCGCCGCAGTGCCTCCGCCTCGGGGAAGACCAGACTGGACTCCTCCTGCTTCAGCGCCACGTCGCTGAAGACGGCCCAGCACTGGCGCATGCCGAAGCGTGAGCGGTAGGCGATGCCGTGGACGAGGCGCTCCTGCTCCGAGGGACCGGTGCGCTGGGTGATGGCCCAGGCAGAGATCAGCCGGGTGATCCGGCGGTTGAAGCCCTGGACGTGTTCCGTGGTGAGGAGGTCGACGCCCTGCTCCGCCAGCTTGTCCTCCAGCTCGTGGGAGAGCGTCTTGAGGGTCCGTTCGTCGTCCACGTCGAGGAAACGGGCCTCCTTGGGCGGCTGCAGACGGACCAGGGTGTGGCGGGTGGTCCAGTCGCGAGGCATCTTGCCGGGGCCCATGTAGTACGGCTCCTGCCAGTCGTCCGCGATGACCTCCCGCATGGCGGGGCTCACGCGGAAGGGGGCTAAGGCCTCGGCGAAGCAGCCGTCGTGTTCGGAGGCGCAGTAGAGGGTGCCGTAGCTGACCAGGCTCCAGCGGTTGCCGCCCGTCCGGTCGGAGTCCTCCTGGCTGATCTTTTCGTACGTGACCGGATTCTTGGACTTCCCCAGCCGCCAGATGCCGCGTTCCGGTGCGGGGATGAGGCTGACGTCCGGCTGTGCGGTGTCGGTGTCGGTGTCCCGGCTCATGGGGCCGTTCTCCTTGCTCCGGCCGCCTCCGCGGGACGCGGGGGCACGGGCCGGTGATGCTCGTGGGCTCGTGCGGCGGGCGGGCCGGCAGGGCGGTCCGCCCGCCGGGGGAGCCGGTCTTGTGACGGGGTGGTCAGCGGTCAGCAGTCAGCAGTCTTCGGTCACCGCGTGAGGTGTGGGGCGCCTTCGGTGTGGCGTACTGATCGGTGACACATGCCGAACGATCATTTTCATGCTCGGGTGCGATCGAAGCGACCGGGTTGCGCGGGGCAACGGGGGCGCACGAAGGAACACGGGGGCGCACACGGGCCTGCGCACCGGTCTGCGCACGGCGTGATCAGCTTCCGTCCGTCCGGCACCGGGCGAGGTCGATCTCCACGGCGGCGGCTCCACCGTCCCCGGTGAAGGAGAGCACGACGCGCCCGCCGCCCGGCGCCGCCGGGTGGGCGGCGATACCGCGGACGGGGCTGCCGGTGGCGAGCAGCAGACGGCACTGCCCGGTGGCGGCGTCCCAGACGCGGATGGTTCCGTCGGCCGCACCGGCGGCGGCGAAGCTGCCGTGGCCCTCCGTGTTCCACAGGGCCAGGGCGTGTACGGCCGCCGACGTGTGGCCGGTCAGCGGTTCGCCCAGGGGGCGGCGCCCCGCCAGGTCCCACAGCCGCACCGTGCCGGTGTCCCCGGCGCTCGCCAGATGCGGCGGAAGGCCGCCGAGCGGGCCGGGGTTGAGGGCGACGGCGTGCAGGACGCCCTGGTCACAGCGCAGGGGCCCGCCCAGCGGGCCGAGTTCCGCGTCCCACAGCCGTACGGTGCCGTCGGAGCTCGCGGAGGCGAACCAGTCCCCGCCCCGCCCGCACGCAGCGGCCGCCACCGCCCGGATCCGCAGGCCGTGACCGGTCCACGTGCGCAGCGGGCCCGGATCGTCCAGGTCCCACAGCCGGACCGTTTCGTCGTCGCCGCCGCTCAGGAGCAGGTGGCGGCCGTCCGCGGTGGTGCAGGCGGCGAGGGCGCGGACGGGCAGGAAGTGCCCTTCGAGGACGTCGGGCAGGAAGCGGCGGGTGCCCGCGTCCCACAACCGGATGCCGTAGCCCTCGCCTCCGGACGACCCGGAAGCCGACCCGGAGGCCGACACCAGGACGCGTCCGCCCTCCCGGCGGTGGGCCCAGACCAGGGCGGACGGCGGCCGGCCGGTGTCGATCCGGGCGACCGCGTCCCCCGTACCGATGTCCCGGACGTCCACGTACGGGACGCCGTCGCCGCCGAGCGCGAACCAGGAACGGCCGCGCGGGTCCCCCGGCTCCGCCAGGAGCAGCGCCCCGCTCGTCGGCGCGGGCTCGTCGGGCGTACCCGCACCGGCCAGCGCGCGCTCCAGGACCTCCCGGTTCCACATCCGCAGCGTGCCGTCACTGGAGGCGGAGGCCAGAATTCCGGATTCCGGGGAGGCGACGGGGCTGAGCGCCGTCACCGCGGAGGCGTGCCCGCCGAGCAGCCCCGGAGCCGCCAGACCGGCGGTTTCCCACGCGGAGACGTCCCATACGGCGATGCCCCGGCCCGTTCCGGCCGCGAGCAGGTGGCGCTCGCCCAGGACGAGGCCGGCCAGGCAGCTCACCGGCCCGTCGGCGCCGGTGAGGGTCGAGCGCATTCCGCCGGTGCCCCAGACGCTGACGCTCCCGTCCGCGTGGCCTGCCGCCACCGTCCCGGGCCGCGTGGTGGGAGCCAGCACCCGTACCGCCCCCGGGAGGCCGAACGCCGCCACCTCCACCCCGGCCTCGGTGTCCCGGAACGTCAGGGACGCCCCGTCGGCGATGGCCAGCAGCGGCCGGCCGGGCGGATCCTCCAGCGGCGCCAGCGCGGTGGCACTCGTACGCGGCGTGTCCCCCGGCAGGGTCAGCAGGTCCTGCGGCCCCATCCGCTCGTTCCACCAGACCACCTCCCCGTTCCCGTTGACGCTGAGCACCGCGAGCTCGTGCCCGCCGTCGCGGTACGCGCACACGTCGGCGATCCAGATCCCGCCGGGCCGGTGGACCTGGTCGACGAGCCCGCCACCGGCCGGGTCCCACAGGCGTACGGTCCCGTCCGTACTCCCGGACACGAGCAGCGGGGACTGGGCCGGGCGCGGTGCGAGGAGCAGGTGGTGTACGGCGCCCTCGTGACCGCGGATCCGTTCGCGGAGGGCCGTCCCCTCGGCCGCGTCGATCAGCTCGATGCCGCCGTCGTCGTCGCCCACCGCGAGGGCCGCGCGCCCGTCGGGGGCCGTCACCGCGGTCATGGACCGCACCGTGGTCCCGAGGGTGGCCAGGACGTTGACGGGCGGCGTCCACCGGGACCACAGCACGGTCAGCGGCCCGGGCACCCGGGCTGCGGTGCCCGCGCCCGAGCCCGCGTCCTCGGACGTCCGTGGGCGCGCCGTCCCGGGGAAGCGCAGCGCCGTGTGCGCCAGGTGCAGGCTGGCCAGGCGTGAGGGGTGGTCGGCGCGGTGCAGGTAGGGCTCCACCGCGGCCCACGCCTCCAGCCAGAGCCGGCCCTCCCGCCCCCGGCCGGGGCCCAGCAGACCGCGGACGGGGCTGCCGGTCAGCCACGGAAGGACCTCGGGCGGCACGTGCGCGTCGTCCAGGACCCCGCCCAGGCGGGCGTGGCGCGCGAGGTACCGGCGTACGTAGGGATGCGGGGCGGTGTCCGGGGGGCCGACGGCGCCTTCCGCGCCGGCAGCGGCGCCGTCAGCGGCTGCGGCGCCCGCGGTGCCCGCAGTGGCGCCGCTCTGCGGCGCGGCCAGCTCGGCGAGCGCCCGCGTGATCCGGGCGTGCACGTCGGCGTCGTCGGCGTACGCGGCCCCGTACGCGCCGCCCCCGTACGCGTCCCCCTCCGCGCGGCGCGTGTCCCCGGCACTCGTCCCCGTAACCTCATCGCCCCCACCAGCCCCACCAGACCCGGCCCCATCGGCCTTGTCGGTCTCATCGGTCTTATCCGCAGGCTCGTCCTGACCATCCGTCATTCCCATCCCCCCACCAGGCGCCGCCCCGCCCACGGGCCGGGCGCGCAGCACGGCGGCCAGCTGCTCGTGCGCCGGCCGGTACACCCGCTGATCCTCTTCCACGTCACGGGTGAGATACCCCGCCAGACGTCCCTCCAGCAGAATCCCGATCTTGCCGTCGGCGTCCTCGACCGCCCTCCCGAGCACCGCGGACGCCACAGCCGGCCACACCTCCCCCCAGGCGATCCCGCGCCCCAGCGCGAACGCCGACGCCCGCAGCAGGGCCAGCGCCTCGTCGGCCGCCAAGCCGTCCTCCGCCGACCGCGCCAGATCGGCCTCCAACAGCCCGGCCGTGCCCTCGCCCAGCCGGGCGAGCCAGCCCGGGTCGGCCAGCAGACGCGGCCCCGCCGTGCGCAGCTGCCCCGCCGCCACGCGGGCGTCGAGGAAGGACCGCCCCGCCGCCCCGGCCACCGTCCGCGACACCTCCGTCAGGTCGTGCCCCGCCCAAGCCGCCTCCCCGTCCAAGAGGGCCCGTACATACCCCTCGACGTCCTTGCCCATGTCCGCGTCGTCGGTACGCAGCACGGCCGCCCCGCGGAACGCGTCCCGCAGCCGGTCCAGGAGGTCCGGGCCGCTCGCCGTGGCGCCGTCGCCGCCACCCTCGCTGCCGCCGCCCGTTTCGCCGTCGGTGGCGAGGCCGCCGCCGCCCGGGTCGCTGCTGCGGACGGCCACGACCAGCCGGACCCCGCGCACCACGGGCAGCGGCCGGTCGCCGGAACAGTCCCGGCCCCCGACCGGCACCGCGGGCGCGGGCACAGGCGCAGGCGCAGGCGCAGACACAGCCGCGGGCGCGGGCGCAGCGCCGCGCACGGACAGATGGCCGGCCAGCGGCACCAGGACCTGGTGCAGCGCCGCCGCCGGATCGGTCGCCTCGTCCAGGGAGTCGACGACGATCGTGACCACGGGGCCGGGCGAAGCCAGGAACCCCCGCATCCCCAACTGCCAGCGGCTCAGCTGGTCCCTGCCCGAGGGGTCCGGGCCGACCCCCAGCTTCTTCGCGATGGCGCGCAACAGCCCCAGCGCCTCCCGGCCCCGCGCGGTGACCGCGATGGTCACCGCGCCCTCGCCCGGAACGGTTTCCGGCGGACAGTGGCCGACGGCGGCCGCGAACAGGGCGGACCCGCGGAACTTCGCGTCGCTCAAGGTCACCGCGCGGCCCAGGATCGCCGACTTCCCGCTCGCGGTGATGCCGGTGACCACCAGGATCCCCGGCGGACCCGTCAGGAAGGAGACCACCGCGGCGTTCAGCCGCTTGCGGCCCGAGAAGTACCAGCCCGGGTCGTCGGCTCCGGTGCGCCCGCTGGCCTTCTCCACCCAGTAGCCCAGGTCCTCCGGGGTCGCCGCCACCTCCTGCCGGCTCTCCTCCACCGCGGCCCGCTCGGGCCGGTACCCCGGGTTCGGCAGGGCCGGGGTCGGGACGTGGAGCTTGCCCATCACCACGCGGCAGTCGACGGACAGGCTGCGGCCGAGCTCCGCGCCGATCGCCTGCCCCGCCTGGTACAGGGCCCGGCTGAACTCCGACATCGTCAGGTACGGGCGCGTGATCCCTCCGGCCGTACGCAGCCACTCGTGGGCCGCACGCAGTACGAGCGCGAACTCCCGGCCCATCACCCGCGTCTTGGACGCCGCCGTGACCAGGACGTTCAGCGTGCCGTACGTGGTGCGCGCGGCGTCCAGGTCCCGGGAGAGGTCCAGCAGCTCGCCCGCCAGGTCGGCGGACTCGCACATGTTCACGACCACCAGGACGTCCCGCGCGTGCGAGTCGAGCGCGGCGATCACGATCTCCGTCGTCCGGAGCCCCGTCGCCAGCAGCCGGCCGGGGTCGGTGTCCCGCAGGACCGCGAAGTGCTTGGCCGCGGACGAGGCGACCCCGTGGCCCGTCACGTACAGCACCACCGGAACGTCCGGCTCCGCCTCCCGGATCCCCGACGTCGTCAGGAAGCACTCCACGTCGTGACGGCTCGTCACCGACTGCGAGGGCGCCACCTTCACGAAACCGGGCCCGTCCGGAGGCGGCCGCTCCCACCAGAGGGCCACCGCCTCCAGCTGCGCCCCGAAGGCCTGGCGCAGTGCCTCCGTCCCGTCCTCCATCGGCAGGACGAACAGGGTGCCCGTACGCGGCTCCGCCTCCGCGGCGGCGCGGACCGCCGGCGCCGGCACCTTCCCGGCGACGGCCCGCACCCCTGTCGGCGTCGGCGGCGGCGTCGGCGGCCTCGCCGTCCGCCTCGCCTCCGCCGGACCGGTTAAGCCGATCTCGCCCCGCTCCCCGTCCACGGTCCTATTCTTCACTGCCATGAACGAGCACCCGCACCGCACCACCACCATCACCACCGCACAGCACCCGCAGGAAGCCGGGGAGTTACCCGACCACATCACCCAGGACGCGGTCGTCGTCGTACCCGGGATCATGGGCAGCACCCTGCGCGACACGACCACCGGCAAGGACCTCTGGGGCATCGGCGGCATCTCCTGGCTGTTGAAGGCCTGGACCACGCCCTCGGGCCTGAAGTCCCTGGCCATGACCGAGGACGAGCTGGCGGGCAAGACCGGCCGCATCGAGGCGACCGGCCTCCTGAAGCACTCCGCGTGGACCCCGTACCTCGCGGGCAGCGAGCCGTACGCCGACCTGGTCGACACCGTGCGCTCCAGCGTCGCCGACCCCGCCGCGATCCTGGAGTTCGCCTACGACTGGCGCCTGCCCGTCGCCACCAACGGACGCCTCCTGGCCGAAGCCGCACGCCGCCACCTGACCGACTGGCGGCTGCACCCCGCCCACACCCTGGCCCGCCGCCACCGCACCGACCAGCGCGAGGGCCGGCTCGTCTTCGTCGCCCACTCGATGGGCGGCCTCGTCACCCGCGCGGCCCTCGACCCCGCCCACGACGGCGACCTCCACACCGACACCCGGGGCGTCATCACCCTCGGCACGCCCTTCCAGGGCTCGGTCAAGGCGGCGGTCATCCTCGCCACCGGCCGCGGCGCCCCCGTACCGCTGCCGCACCGCAAACTCCGCGCCCTCTGCGCCACCATGCCCGGCCTCCACGACCTGCTGCCGCAGTACCGCAGCCTGCGCGCGGGGGACGACGTACGCCACCTCACCCCGGGCGACGTCACGGCCATCGGCGGGAACGCGGAGCTGGCGCGCGACGCGGCCCGCTTCCACCACCGCCAGAAGAACATCGTCCTGCCCGGCCACCGTTCCGTCGTCGGCGTCAACCAGCCAACCTGGCAGAACCTGACCATCAACGGCGGCGAACTGGAGGCCCACTACGACGGAGCCCGCCAGAACTCCGACGGCACCTTCATCCGAGACCGGAACGACCACATCCGGTACTTCCGGGTCCACGGCGACGGCACCGTGTACAAGGAGTCGGCCATCCTCACCGACGCCGTCACCCACCTGCCCCTCCAGCACGGCGATGTCGCCAAGGCGCCGACCGCCCTCGACGCGATCACCGAGATCCTGCGCGACGACATCCACCCCGGACCGCCCCAGGGCGAGGCGGGCTGCGGCCTGAGTGCACCCGACCTCGTCGAGGCGGGCCGGCCGTGGAAGATCCACCTCAGCGACGTCGACTCCCTCCCGGGCCTGACCTGCCACCTCACCGACCTCGCCGACCCCAGCCGTCCCGTGGCACAACTCACCCTGACCTGGGAGGACGGCGCAGCGGTGGCAACGGCATCGGCACCGTCCCCGGGCCTGTACCGCATCGAGGTCCGCACTCCGGACGGCTTCGACATCACCCAACTGGTCCTGGCCACCGAACCGGACCAGCCCGTGGCCGAAGCGGAGGCGTAACCCGCACCGGGCCCCGCCGCCGCCACCGACCGGAGCCGAGCCGGAACCTGCAGGCACCCCGCGGCACCACGCCACCGCCCTTGGGCCGCGGGGCCCGACGCGCACAGCCGGCAGCAGCCTTTCCGGGACGCCAAAGCCTTGCCGACACAGCCCGGACGCCGCCTGCCCCATCAAGGCCGTCGCCACCCGGCAGGGAGCATGCTCCCGGGGCCGGTACGGGGCTGTCTCGGCCGCAGCCGTACTCGTCGCTCGATGATCGGTCACGCCGGTCGAGTCGCGGCCCGGCCTCGCGCAGGCGGGGCTGCGGGCCCGCGGAACCTCGCCGCCCCATCCTGTGGCGCCTGGACCGCAACTCCCGGGCCGAGGTGCTGCTGTTCATCGTCAGCGAGGAGCGCCCCGATCTCACCCACTTCGTGGAGCAGGCCGGGTGGCCCACCACCGCTTCCTGGCAGACCTACGAGTACAAGGCCTTCCTCGACGGGCTCACCGCCGACAGCACCTGGGCCTTCCGCCTCACCGCGAACCCCGTGCACAACGTGCGCCGTACGCCCGACGAACCCCTCAAGCGGACTGCGCACCGCACCCCTCGGCACCAGATGGGGCGGTTGCTCACCCATCAGCAGAACGCCGGCTTCCGAATCCTGGAAACCCCCGCGGAGCGACGTCGACTCGCGCAGGGCGACGAACTCCAGCTGACCGTCCGCGACGAGCAACGCCACCAATTCGGCAAGACGGAGAGGGGGACGGGCAAGCCCAACCGGGTGCCGCTCGTGACGGTCACCTTCGACGGCCGTCTGGAAGTCACCGATCCCGTCGCCTTGCGCCGCACCCTCACGCTGGGGCTCGGCAAGGCGAAGGCGTACGGCTGCGGCCTGATGACACTTGCCCAGGCCGGGTGAACGATGGCCACAGTGGCGCAACGCCGGGCATCGTCCCCGCGTGACCTGACACGCGTCGCCGAACGCATCTCCTCCATCTGCCCGGAGCGGTGCGTCGTCCACCGTGACGCCAACGCCAACGCCAACGCCAATGCCATCACGGCCGAGGACGCCGACGGCACCACCCACATCCCCTCCGCCACCATCGGCACACTGCTCCTGGGTCCCGGCACGCGCATCACCCACCAGGCCATGAGCGTCCTCGCCGACAGCGGTGCGGCGGTCGCCGGGGTCGGCGAGCAGGGCGTGCGCTACTACGCAGGCGGACGTGCGCTGAACCGCTCCTCGGCCTCGTGGAAGCCCGGGCCACCCGCTGGGCCGACCGCCGCACCCGGCTGGACGTCGCTCGCGCCATGTACCGACTGAGGTTCCCTGACGAGGACCCCTCGGGAATGAACCGACAGGAGCTGCTCGGCCACGAAGGCCGTCGCCTCAGGGATTGCTACCGCAGGCAGGCCGAGCGCACCGGCGTTCCCTGGCACGGCCGGCATTACGTGCCAGGCGACTTCAACGCCGGCGACGCCCCCAACCGGGCGGTGACGGCCGCAGCCCAGTGCATGTACGGAGTCGCCCACGCGGTCGTGGCCGCACTGGGCTGCGCCGCCGGCCTCGGGTTCGTCCACCCGGGACACGAACTATCGTTCGTACTGGACGTGGCCGACCCGTACAAGACGGAGATCGGCATTCCCGTCGCCTTCGACATGGCAGCCGACGGTGAGGAGGACATCGGCTCCCGCACACGCCGCGCGCTGAGGGACCGGATCAACAAGACCCACCCTCGCGGCCGCTGGTTCACGTGCTGTCGTCCCGCCCGCCG
This sequence comes from Streptomyces sp. AB3(2024), assembly GCF_041862025.1. Taxonomy (NCBI): domain Bacteria; kingdom Bacillati; phylum Actinomycetota; class Actinomycetes; order Kitasatosporales; family Streptomycetaceae; genus Streptomyces; species Streptomyces sp. AB3(2024). The sequence continues at coordinate 74,438 of NZ_JBGWAB010000017.1, read as the reverse complement.
GGGTCGGGCCGGTGCGCCGGGCGCTACAGGCTGCGGTAGCCGTCCCGGCGCACCGTGCACCGCGGGTCGAGGGTCAGCCGAGGTAGGTGATGTCCCAGTGCTCGCCACGTCGGCCGTGGAGCTCCAGGACGTACTCGGCGTTGCGGCCCGTCCACCGCGGATCGTTGTTCTTGCCGCGTGGCTTGCCGGGGGCCATGTGGTTCCGGATGAAGCTGTTGAGGCAGGCGTTCGGCCGGATGTCGATCTTGTAGCCGTGCTCGTGGGTACGCGGGCCCGACGTACTGTGCGGGTACTTCTCGGCCGCGCCGGTGATGACGAAGTCGCACTTGCTGCGCTGCTTGAGGTCGAGGACGAGGTTGAGCGTCCCTTCGCGCACCCCCTGGAAGCTCGTGCACCCTCGCTTGTACTTGTCGATGCAGTGCCCGGAGGACCTGAAGGGGATGTCGGCCGCCTTCAGCCGGGCGACGGCCTGGGAGTGGGTGAGTTCGCGGCTGGGGGACCCGCCGGTACGCGCGGACGGGGCGGCGTTCAGGGCCTGCCGGGTCTTCTGGCCGGCCGCGCCGTCGGCCGTCAGGCGGTGCTCGTTCTGGAAGTCCTTGACCGCGGCGGTCGTGGTGGGGCCGAAGACGCCGTCGACGGCGACCGGGTGACCGTGCTCGGTGAGCCGGCCCTGAAGGGTCCTGACGGCCTCACCGCGCGAGCCCTGGCGCAGCGTCAGGGGTGCGAGCGGCTTGGCGGCCGCTTCGGTGAGCCGGTCCCCGGACTTGACCGTGTCCTCGGCGCTCGCGTTCGTGGTGCCGGCGACGGACAGTCCGATCACGCCGGCGAGGGCCACCGACAGGACCACTCGGGTCGTGCGCTTGTTCTGCTTCATGGGGCTCGCTTCCTCAAGGGCAGGGCCGTGCCCGGGCATGGCGGGGCAGCCCGGGCAGGAGGGTGGGGAGTGCCGGCGACCGCCGACGGACCAAACGATGTCACTGCCGGTGCGGCGGCCGATAGGCTGACGCCGTCCCACATGTCCCAACCCGTCGGCCCTTGTCCCACACGGCATCTGACCAGCAGTTATGTGGATGGCCCCGGGACAGGTGGGACGACGGCCGAGAGGAGGCCGATGACCGGCAGCAGGCGCGCGAGGAACCAGTCCCTCCCGGTACCCCCTCCGCCCGAGGCCTTGGACTGGCTCCACTTGTTGGCGGAGGCCAGAGACGAACTGCAGCTCCAGGCCAGGACACTGGAACCGGCGCTGAGGGCCCAGTACGGCAGGGCCGGCGTCGCGAAGAGCACGTGGCAGCGGATCCTCGCCGGTGAGTACCTGCCGTCGCGGGAGGTGTTCGGTCAACTCGTCAGCTACCGGAAGTTCGACGGGCCTTGCCGGGAGCGGCTGCTGGCCGCCTGGGAGAAGGCGTGGTCCGGATTGGAGCGGCTCGAAGCCGAGAGCAGGGCGACGAAGGAGGGCACGGCGGCAGACCCTCCTGTGACGGAGCACGAAGGCGGCAATGCCGCAGCGAGCCCCGCGCCGCACCGCTCCTGGCGGCAGGGGAGGCGCGCGTTCGCGATCGTCGGGGTGCTGGCGATCATCTGTGTGTCCGTGCTCGTCGGACGCCACCTGCCCGGGTCCGGGAAGTCGGCATCGTCCGGCTCCGGGTCGCCCCGCGACACCGTGGCCGGGAAGCCGGTAGCCCGTACGACGGCCGGTCCCGCCGGCCCCACAGGCTCGACCGAGCTGGGCGGGAACCACAAATGCGGGCGCATCCGCTACCTCAACGGCCTGGCGTGGACGCCGTGCACCCGAGCGGACGGAGCCACGCTGGGCTTCGTCCTTCGCCTGACCAACACCGGCCCGCAGCCCGTCACCGTCAGGGCCAAACTCGCCTACGTCCAGACCGCCGTGCCCCATGCTTGCCCGGGGCCCTGGGGAACCGGGCTGGAAGTCACCATCGGACCGGGTGAATCGCTGGTGAGCCCGCCGGGGGAGTGCAGCGCGGCCAAGCTGGCGGCCACGGTGTTCCAGGCGAAGGCATGGGTGACCGCCCCCGACGAGGAATCCTGGGGATACCGCGAGATGTCGGTCAGCGCGCACGTCCAGAGCGACGGCCGCAAGGTGATCTGGGCGGACGAGGCGTAGGCCGTGTGGCAAAGCCGGCTTCGCGCCCGTGTGGGGACTTCCTGCTCTATCCCTTGGGGTAGGACATGGGCGGATTGCCCGATTCGGTGAAACTGCTCAGAAACAGCCCGAGGCCCGAGTAAAATGCCAGCTCAGAAGGCCTGCTTCCCGCACCCGCGGGGATGACCCCGGCGCCCACGGCCACGCCCTCGGCGGGTGGACCTGCTTCCCGCACCCGCGGGGATGACCCCTGTCCTTCGGTCTGGAATCCCAGGATGTGCCGTCCCGCGTCGGTTATGTTCACGAAGGGGTCGTCCCGTTCCAGGTTCCACTGCTCGGCAACACGCGCGGTGATCACGTGGGGAGGCTGCCCCGTTGTTGTCACTACCGGCGGCGCTGTCGCACGATCGAGGGGCAGCCTGCAGAAGGCTGCCCCTGACCACTCCGCAGCCCGCCATGCTCCAGCCTCCCAGCGAAACCCGCAGGTCAGACCGAGAAATCCTGCTGGAGTATTAGCGGAAGCTGCATTCCCCAGGCCTCTGGCACGACCCGCGACGAATGGCGCGGGCGATGGCACACCGACATCCATCAGCGACGTGAACGCGGCTGGACGATCAGCGCGATCGCACCGGGTCCGGCGTCTACGGCGTAGCCCTTGTCCCCGAGCAGGGCCTCGGGACGTCGGCGGGGCCGTCACTGGCTCGAAGAACTCAGTCTGGCAGTGTCGGATCCCGCACCTGACCTGCGATGATGATGGTGTGCCAGAGCCGGGGACCACTGCCGTCGTCATCGTTCTGCCCGATGCCGCCCCGCTTCTCGATGCGGCGTGGCGTGTTGACCCGGCTCTGGTGCGGCGTGGGGTGCCGGCGCACGTCTCGCTCCTCTACCCGTTCGTGCCGGAATCGGCGCTGACAGGTCGGGACGAGAAGGGCGTGCGTTCCCTGGCGGCGGGTTTTCCGGCAGCCGATCTGCTCTTGGAGGAGGTCGTGACGGCGTCCGGCTTCGTCGCCGTCACCGTTCCGGAACTGCAACCGGTCGTCGACGCGTTCCACACCCAGTGGCCCGGGTTGCGCCCGTACGGGGGCCGCTTCGGGGCGCGGCCCGCCGCCCATGTCACGGTCGCCATGGGTGCGGACGACCCGACGACCGCCGGCCGAGTGCGCGCTGCGGTCGGCGGCCTGCTGCCGCTGCGCACCCGTGCGGCGGCGGTCCAACTGGTGGCGCTGACGGAGGAAGGCTGGCGGCCGCGGTTGACCGTGCCGCTCGGCGGCTCGCCGGACGGCATCCTCCACGGGCTGTAGACCTCGCCCCGCACCGGTTCCGGCGTGCATCGGCGCAGTTGTGGGGCGCATGGGGCCGGCGCGACAGGACGGGGCAGGACGGCGGCGGTGGTTGCCCTCGGTCAGCGGTTGCCGGGGCTCAGCAGTGTGGCGGCTGCGGCGATGAAGGCGGCTGATGCTTCCTTGGCCGCATGTCGCTGGGTGTCCAGCTCGGTCCGGTCGATGGCCTTGCGCAGCGCGTAGGTGGCATCCGCGGCCTGTTGGGCGGGGCCGGCCAGTTCGGGGAACAGGACCTGAAGGCGGATGTGGGGCGCGGTGATCGCCGCCCGGGTGTCGTGGGACCTGGTCTGGGCCTCCAGCTGGTGCTCGGAACCCGCCTCGGCCAGGGCCAGACGCTCCCGATGGAACATCGCCGAGCGGTGCGCGTCCAGGGCGGCCGCGAAGGCGGTGACGGCGCCGAGCCGGTCCTGGCGGTGGCTGTCGGCGCGCTCCTCGGCGCGTGCGGTGCGTGCCGAACGGTGCTGGAGGAGTCCGGCGGCCAGGGCGCCGGCGAGGGTACCGAGTACGGCAACGATCGAAGACCATATGGACATCAGGGTGTTGGGTCCTCTCGGGTGGTCGGAGTCGGTGGTGAAGTCGGCTCACCAGCGGCAAGCGGCCCCCGGCCGCTGCTGATGAGGCAGCGTACGAGGGCCTGGAGGAGTGCGGGGCGGGCGGGTGGCCCGGAGTACGTCGAAGGGTCGGTGAAGTGTTCCGGGGCGTCGTCATGGGGGCCGGGGAACCAGGCAACGGCGTAGGCAGCCGACGGCCCGTCAGGCGCTGGACCTCGACAGCCCGATCGAGGGCTGGACGCAGCTCCGCCCGGTGGTTCTCGGCGAGGACCGCACCTCAGGAGAGCCACCGGGCGGAGCACCACGGGTTCAGGCCGACGGGCCCGTCAGTGGTTGTAGATGAAGTCGCGCGCGAAGGCCCAGCGCTGGTTGTCGCCGTTGTTGCAGCTCCACAGCTGGGCTCCGGTGCCCCAGGTGCCCGCCTGCCAGCCGTTGATCTCCAAGCACCCGGTATAGGCGCTCTTGAGCTCGGCCGTGGCCTGGCCGTTGACGTTGCGCCAGTGGTCGAACCACCAGAGCTGGTTGCGGCCGTTGTTGCACGGCCACTGCGTGACCGCCGTTCCGTTGGAGGTCGTCGGCGGCAGCCCTGACAGCTCCAGGCACTGGCCGGAGGAACGGTTGACGATCCGGAAGAATCCACCGCCCACGTTGTTGAAGACCCAGTTCTGGTTGTCGCCGCCGTTGCAGCCCCACACCGCGGCCTGGGCGCCCGGCTGGCCGGTCCACCCGGGCATCTCCAGGCACGATCCGCCGGCCACGTTCGTGATGGTGGTCATGTCGGTGGCGGGTGCCGCGCCGGCCGGGGCGGTCGTCGCGGCCAGGCTGCCGAGCAGCAGTCCTAGCGTGCACGTCATGCGTGCGATCAAGCGCTTCACTGAAGCCCCCCTGGGGAGTAAGTCGCATACAGAGAACGGACCTTGGTGGTGCGATCGCAGCATATATGAACAGGTGTGCGAAACGGTGGGGCTTTAGTGGGGGGTGTTACAGGCCATGCTTGGCGTCGTGACCGGGTCGGCAGATCCGAGTGTGCGGCCCGCGCGGACGGCGCCGAGGGCGGCGAGCTCCGACCCAGCCCGTCACGCAGCCGTGGACTTGCCCGGGTCCGGACGGCGGCGTCGCTGCCGGGCCGTGAAGGGGGTCGCCGCCAGGGCCGCGATGCCCACCCCGGAGGCCGCGAAGACGGTCGGGTTGACCCAGCCCGGAACCTGCTCGTCTCCGTCCGTGCCGTCCGGGCCGTCGGAGCAGACGACGGAAACGGGGAACCATGACTTCGTCACCAGGTACCGCTGAGGGGCGTTCCGGTCGCGCACCATCCCGTTGCCCTGGGCATAGGGGTCGGGGAGGCTGAAGCCTGTCATGTGTCCCCATCCCAGGGCCAGGGCCGCGATCGCGAAGGCGGTCAGCGACAGCTGGAAGCAGGCGGCCACCGTCAGCAGCGAGCGCAGCGAGCGGTTGCGAACCGCGAGGCCCGCGCAGACGGACACCGCGCCGGTCATGGCCGCCGCAAGGATGAGAACACCGCCGATCACCAATAGAACGATCACGAGATCTCCGACGCGGGGCGCACGGGCTGCGGTTGCATGCGCCGGATCGGGGGTCGGGCACGTGAATCGCAGACCACGCCCTCCTGGCTCGCCCGCGGCCCGGTCTCCGCCGCGTTCCTCGCCTCCCCCCGCAACCGGACCCGGCCGCCGAGCCGGCCCCGGCCGGAGGCGGGCGGACACGGTGCGCCCGGCCCGTAACGACCTCCCCGTCCGGCAGGTGCTCCGCGACCGGGCCCTGGAGGGCGCCCCGGAGATGACCGAGCCCCTGGCGGACATGCCGCCCTCCCCGGCGAGGACGCCCGCCGCCGTGACGTCTTCGACAGGGCCGGGCTGGGCTGGGCGGCATCCGCGTGGGCAGGACATGGCATCGGCGGTCGTGAGGGCCCTGCGAAGGAAGGCGACGAGGTCGTCGTCGAGGGCACCGACATCGGCTTCGCGCTGCGCAGGTCTCACTGTCCTGCATGCGCAGGCCGGCTGCGACGCTCGCGTGGCGGGCGAGCCGGCTACTCCGCGAATCTCCAGGTGACGTTGATCGTCCCCTGGTCCAGGGGGGCGAGTGTCGTGAACGCGGCGGGAGTCAGGTCCAGGCCGCGCCTCTGCGCGGTCGGGCTGGCGTCAAGGACCGTCGCGACGATGGACTTTCCCTTGTACGTGACGATGACCTTCTTGCCGCAGTGAGGGGCCGGGTTTCCCGTTCCGAACATGGTCGGGTCGAGCGCGACAACGAAGTCGCTGTCGCTGATGTTCTGGCCGCATGCCCCGGCCACACCATTGTTGTGGAAGAAGTCCGCCGGTCCCTCGTAGCTCTTTCCCGGCTTTGGCTTCGGGGGCGCTGGCGTCGTCTTTCCCGGCTTTGGCTTCGGGGGTGCTGCGGTGGTCTTTCCCGGCTTCGGCTTCGGCGGCGCTGCGGTGGTTTTCCCCGGCTTCGGCTTCGGGGGTGCTGCGGTGGTCTTTCCCGGCTTCGGCTTCGGGGGTGCTGCGGTCGTCTTCCCCGGCTTCGGCTTCGGCGGCGCCGCGGTGGTCTTGCCCGGCTGCGGTGCCGGGGGCGGTGCCGTCGTCCTGCCCGGTTCCGGAGCGAGAGCGGAGAGGGGCAGCTCGGTCTCGCCGGAGGCAGCCTCCCCCTGCTGTTCTGCGGCGCTCGCCGCCGAGATGGTGGTGCCGGTGTCCTCCGAGGCAGAGGCGGTGGCGGCGGTGATCACGGCCGCGGGACCGGTGGCCAGTAGCACGACCACCGCGGTTTTGGCGATTCTTGCTCGCATCGTTCTCTCTCTGAATGTCGCATTCTGCGGCGCGGATTCGGGAGAGTCGCAGTGGGGTATGCCGTACGACGGTTCCTCGCGACCGCGCCACCGCGGTGGCCACCGATATGGGCCGACGATCGCAGCGGACTCATGATCACGAATCCCGCTAACGATCTGCTAGCGCTCCGCTAACGACCTGCGCGGCGGGCGCCAGGGTGCCGAGGGGCAAGGCCCTCATCCCGGCGTGGCGGCCTCCGGCCGCGGTAGTTCTCCCGCCTTGTCAAGGAGCTTGACCGTGTAGCCGAGGCGGCGAACCCTCGAACCCTCGAAGGCCGGAGGCCAAGGGCTGTCGCGGAACGATCGCGGCGCCGAGTGCACAGCCGCCTGAAGAGCCGACGACGACGTGCTCAGCCGATGGCTCGTGGAGCGTCCGGCGACCGGGCGAAGTCGGCGAGCGCGTGGAAGTCGTTCTCACGCAGTCCGACCCGCGGGTTGACGTGGTGCAGAAGCCCGGACCCGCGATGGTGGGCGGTCACGTACGTCCGATCCAGCTCGCTCTGTTCATCGTCCACCCAGGCGAAAGGGCGGCCGTTGGCGTAGTCCACCAGCGGACCGGTCTTCCAGTGGACTCCATCAGGGCGTTCTTGCAGCAAGACGTCGCCGAAGTCGACGAAGGGAAGGTCCGGAAGACCGAGCACCGGTGCGATCCACCGGTTGGCGTCGTCCATCCACGTGGTGGCCCAGCACAGCTCGAAACCGAGCTGGCGCAGGAACCGCCCGTGCTCGGGGGTTGAGCCAGACCTGCGGGGGGCGGCGCCGCCGGGACGGGAGGCTCCGGTGCCCCTCACGGGACTCGCCGTCCAGAGGCGTTCTGAGTGTGGTGTAGCCGTCGGGGCATCTCTCCGGCTCGGCCGCATAAGGGTTGAGCGGTCCGTCCACGTCGAGGAACAGCAGTGGTCGGTTCACGGTTGCCCCCGGTCGTGCTCACTGTCGACTGCCCTGAGGAGCGTAGCGGCAGAGATCGTCTCGGCATGGCTGTCGGCCGCCTGCCGGAGCTCGCGTCCGGCAGGCCTGACCCGCCGGGCCGCGAACCGCGAGTACGTGCGCTTGCGGCCGGAGCGCCCGCTGCCGGGCCGGGAGCCCTCATGCCACTGAACCGGCTTCGCCGCCTCCCGGCCGGGCCGCCGTAACCGGCATCCGTGATGGCCGACGGCACCTCGATGTCCCACGGGCGGTTCTCATCGAGCACGCCGAGTGCGAGCTGCCCTTTCTCCGCATGCCCGATGCCCCCGAGAACCGGATCAAGGTCTGGAACGGCGACGCCCGGTCCGTGTAGTGGACCAAAACCGCCGGCCGGATCCTCGACCGCATCTGCCGCTACTGCTCACGCGCCTGCGAACCATGACATCAGGGAGCGGTGCACACGACATAGGCGTATGTCGAGGCCTCGCCCGTGGAGGTGTTCCTCACGCCGATTTCCCAACCCGTCGCGGTCGGAGCCGAGTCGGTGAGGAAGGTGGACGTGCTGCTGGTCCGGCCCCCTCCACCGGTCGGTACCAAACCGGAAGGACAGTTCGCCATGGCGAAAGCGAAGCCACCCGCGGGGATCGTCACCGTCGGGCCGGTAATCGGGTAGTGCTGCGACAACGGCGCCGCGACTCCGGGCCCGGCGGGCCGAGCGGGCTTCGGCGGATCGTCGCTGGAGGCCCCCGCCGTCGAGGTGGTCACACCCGTGACGAGGAGCACGGCGGTGGCCACGACGGCCAGGGCAATGGGGCGGATCGGCTTCATGTCGGCCTTCCTTGGAGCAACGGAGTCGGGGGACACCCCTGTGCTCCCCGGCTCCACCACGGTGATGCGCCCACCCACTCGTCCGGTCCAGGAAGAAACGTATGTGCGGGTACCAAACGAGTGACCCCCATACCGTGCGCTCGATCGGCGTCCCCCGAGTGGTTCGGCAGGGCATCCGCGATCCGCCGACCCGCCCCCGAGGTCCCGGCACCCGTCACCGCGATGCTCCTCGGCTTCTTGGGCGAGGTCGACACCTTCCGGGGCGGTCCATGAGACGCCCCGTCCTCACCCGGCCCGCCGACGGGACCCGGCTGATCCTGCCCACGCCCGACCACCCCGCGCCCGACCACGACCCCATCGGGGAGGAGAACCAGTGAGCACCGCTCTGCTCGATGCCCGCACCGGGCTGATCACCCGGCTCGAACCGCAGCGGCGCCGCCCCGGACTGCCCCGGATGTGGGTCGGCTACGGCGCCAGCGTGGCCCGTACCGACGTCTTCGCGCCCTGGCTCGCCGACCGCTTCGGCTTCGGCGCGTCCGCCGGGGACCACGACCGCGCCCGGCGGGCCGCCGTCGGGGAGGCCGTCGAGCGGTACTGCGGCAACGCCATCCCCGACGGCCTGCGCATCTCCTCGTACGACGAGCTCGTCTCACAGGGCCGGACCGCTCTGGATCCCGCGACGCTCGCGCTGTACTCGCCCGCCCAGTACGCCACGCCCGGCTTTCCGTTCACCCCGTTCAGCCGGGACCTTCCCGTGGCCCGGACCGTGGGCCGGGACCTGCATGACGGCGCCGAGGCCATGGTGCCCGCCTCGCTCGCCTGGCTCCACTACCACCACGGCCCGCGCGTCGCGGAGCCCGCCGTCCACTCCCTCGTCTACTCGGGCATCGCCGCCGGCGAGAACTCGGCGCACGCCGAACGCTTCGCGCTCGAAGAGCTCTTCGAACGCGATGCCACCACCATCTGGTGGAGTACCGGCGCCCCGGCCGCCGCCCTCACCGAAGCGGAGGCGGTCACCGTGACCGCACGGCTGGGCGGCCCGGCGCCGGGGGAGGGTACGGGACCGGCCGTACGGCTGCTGCACATCCCCTCCGAGTTCGGCGTGTCCGTCGCAGCCGCGTTCCCGGAGGACGCCGAGCGGGGCATGGTGGCCTTCGGCAGCGCCTGCCGCGTGATGCCCGAGGCCGCCGCCGAGAAGGCACTCGTCGAGGCGTACGGGCTGTACTCCCTCACCCGCCAGCTCGCCGAACCGGACAGCGAGGTGTGGCAGGCGGTCGGTGCCGGAACCCTGGAGAGCCATGTCTTTCACTCGGTGCGGGTCTGGCGACGCCGCTGCGCAGGGCGGACCGGCACGGCCATCACGCGCTCGCGCACGACTGAGCGGAGCCCGCCGCCCTCAGCCATGTGCGTTGAACGGGCCGCTTGCAGGCGGTCTATATGTGTGGCGCCCTACGTGCGTCGTCCGCTGAAGGGGGTGTTTTTGCCCTTCCTTGGAGGGAATCATCATCTCTATCGATAATCCGGTGAATCCCGGGAGGTAGATTTTTCGACCCCAACGTCCGACACGCGGAGATGGCATGCACAAGACGGCCGAGCTTTCCGGGGAAGCGGAGGCGACCGGCGGGGCCCCTGCGCCATCCGATGACTCCTCCCTTCGGGCTTCGATTCCCTGGTGGATGTACCCGTGGTGCATGGCGATGGCCTGGTGCGGTGTCGTGATTCTGGTCGGCACCGGACGGCTGGACGCGGCGGCCGTGCAGGCGTGGCGGACCGTCTGTCTCGCCGTCACGGTGCAGGCGCTGCCGTTCCTGCTGCTCGGCACGGCGCTGTCCGGTGCCATCAATGCCTTCGTGCCGGAGCGGGTGTTCAGCCGGATGCTGCCCAAGCGACCGGCGCTCGCCGTCCCGGTCGCCGGCCTGGCCGGGGCGGTACTGCCCGGCTGCGAGTGTGCGTCGGTCCCGGTCGCCAACAGTCTGATCGGCCGGGGCGTGACCCCGGCCGCGGCCTTCGCGTTCCTGCTGTCCGCGCCCGCCATCAACCCGGTCGTCCTGACCGCCACGGCCATCGCCTTCCCCGGCAGCCCCGCCATGGTCCTGGCCCGGCTCATCGCCTCGCTCGCCACCGCCGCGGTGATGGGCTGGCTCTGGCTGTGGCTGGGCCGCGATGAGTGGCTGCGTCCTGCCGCGCGGTACACCGGTCATCAGACGGGGCACAGCCGCTGGAACGAGTTCCGGCTCGGTTTCCAGCACGACTTCCTGCACGCCGGGGGCTTCCTGGTCCTCGGAGCGATGGCGGCGGCCACTTTCAACGTGGCGGTTCCCCGCTCGGTCCTCGACGTGGTCTCCGGCTCGCCCTGGCTGTCCGTACTCTTCCTGGCGGGTCTCGCCATCGTCCTCGCGGTGTGCTCCGAGGCCGACGCCTTCGTGGCGGCCTCACTCACGGGCTTCTCGCCCCTGGCGCGGCTGGCCTTCATGGTGGTCGGTCCGATGGTCGACCTCAAACTCATCGCCCTGCAGGCGGGCACGTTCGGCCGGGCCTTCGCCGTTCGCTTCTCCACCGCCACGACCGTCGTGGCGGTGCTCTCCAGCGTCCTGATCGGAGGAGTGCTGCTGTGAAACGTCCGGTACAGGTGGTCCTGCTCCTCCTCAGCGGCTTCGGACTGCTGCACGTCTCGCTGTTCACCGACCTGTGCCTGAGGTACGTCAAGCCGGGCATGCAGCCGCTCCTGGTCGCCTCCGGTGTGCTGCTGCTGGTACTGGCGGCGGCAGAGATCTGGTCGTACGGCGGGCAGCGGATGGAACACCGGACGCAGGAGGCTCACGCGCACACGGGCCACGGTGGCGACGGCGATGGCGAGGCCGACGAGCCCGACAGCGCCGTGCACCGACACGGCCACGGCCACGGCCACGACCACTCCAGCGTCCCCCGGGTGGCGTGGCTGCTGTTCCTGCCCGCCCTGAGCATGCTCGTCTACGCCCCACCGGCCCTCGGCTCGTACACCGCCTCCCGCGACTCCGCCAAGGTCGTGACGGAGCAGCGGCGCTTCGAAGAGCTGCCCGCCACTTCGCCGCTGCCGATGACCCTCACCCAGTTCACCCGGCGGGTACAGCAGGACCGCACACAGGCCATCAAGGGGCGGACGGTTCAGATGAGCGGCCTGGTCACCCTCGACAACGGGGGCGACGGCTGGTACCTCACCCGGATCGTCATCTCGTGCTGCGCCGCGGACGCGCAGTCCGTCAAGGTCCGCATGCACGGAGCACCCGCCCTGCCCGCCGACACCTGGGTCTCGGTCACCGGCACCTGGCACCCCGGCGGGACGCTCGGCACGATGTCCGCCCCGGCCGAGCTGGACGCCGTCACGGTCGGGGAGGTCGACCGGCCGGTGAACGGGTACAGCGACAGTCTGCCAATCGTTCCGTCCGGTTGACGGTTCACTGACGTGAGGGAGATCGCGACGGGCTCGCTGTCGTGGCCCCGACCGGTGGGGCCGTGCGCGACCCGGCCGTGCGCGACCCCGGCCGAGGACGGGCAAGGCGGCCGGGCCGCCCGGTGCCGTGGCTGCGACCTGATCGCCTGCCCCTGCCCCTGCGCCGCGGGCCCGGCCGGCCCGGCCGCCATCAGTCTGTCCGCAGGCCTCCGTCAGGTCACGGTGCCGACAGGCGCGGGGTGCGCGGCGGCACCGTGCGCCGGCTGCCGGTCTTCTCGAAGGCCGCCGCGAGGGAGAGCAGGGCGTTGTCGTCGTAGGCGCGGCCCGCGAAGGTCAGCCCGACGGGCATGCCGGTGTCCGTCATGGTGCCCATCGGCACGGTCACGGTCGGGATGCCGAGGTGGCGGGGGACCAGGTTGCCGTTCGCGACCCAGACACCGTTGCGCCAGCCGAGGTCGGCTGACGCCACGTTGACGTCCATGTCCGCGGGGGCCACGTCCGCGACGGCGGGGAAGACCACAGCATCCAGGCCCAGTCCGTCCATCCACAGCTCCAGGTCGACGCGGCGCGTCTCCTCAAGCCCGCGCAGCCCCTGCTCCAGGTGCGGCATGTCGGTGAGGGACGCGTACGGGTGCTCGCGCACCAGGCGCGGGTAGTCGCCGATCGTGTCGTCGAAGCCCTCGTAGCGGTCGGGCAGTTCGCCCTCCTGCTTGGGCCAGATGCGGGTGGCGTCGACCTCGGCCAGGGTGGAGAGCGCCGGGTCGCCGTTGGCGCGCAGGAAATCATCCCAGGCCCAGGCGGACAGGTCCTCGATCTCGAAGGTGAGGTACTCACGGCTGACCAGTCCGCGGGTGAACAGCGAGGGCGCGCCGGGGCGGTCGGACTCGTAGTTGGTCACGACGGGGAAGTCGACCTCGACCACTTCGGCGCCGGCGGCCTCCAGGTCGCGGCGGGCGGCTTCCCACAGGGCGATCACCGAAGCGCGCGTGTCGACGCGCTGCCCGGTCTGGCCGCCGATGCCCCCGTCGGGGTTGGTTCCGGCGACGGGGTCGGCGTTGATGTACATCCGGGGCACGCCGACGCGCTTGCCGGCGAGCGCGCCGGACGCGGCCCCGGCGTCGGCGGGTGCGAGTGCCGGGTACGAGGCGGGGCGTACTTGCGACGGGGAGGGCACTGCCACCCACGGCTGTGCGCGCCACAGGTCCCCGCGCGCGTGCGGGTCGTCGGCCACGATGACGTCGAGCAGTTCGAGCAGGTCGGCCATGGTGCGGGTGTGCGGGACCACGACGTCCATGGTCGGTACCAGCGGCCAGTTGCCACGGACCGAGATCACACCGCGGCTGGGCGTGTAGGCGCACAGCGCGTTGTTCGACGCGGGGGCGCGGCCCGAGGACCAGGTCTCCTCGCCGAGACCGAAAGCGCCGAACGACGCCGCCGTCGCGGTGCCCGAGCCGTTGGAGGAGCCGGAGCCGTAGGCGCTGGTGAGCCAGTCGGGGCTGTAGGGGCTTTCCGCGCGGCCGTACACGCCGCGCTGCATGCCGCCGTTCGCCATCGGCGGCATGTTGGTCAGGCCGATGAGGACCGCGCCGCCCGCGCGCAGCTGCTCGATGGCGAAGGCGTCGCGCTGGGCGACGAGGTGCTCGAAGGCGGGGGAGCCGGAAGCGGCGGTCAGCCCCTTCGCCAGGTAGCTGTCCTTCGCGGTGTACGGGATGCCGTCCAGCGGGCCGAGCGTGGCGCCGCGGGCGCGGCGGGCGTCGGAGGCCTCCGCTTCCGCGCGGGCGTCCGGGTTCATCACGACCATCGCGTTGAGAGCGGTGGCCGTACCGGGCCGGTCGTACGCGTCGATCCGCGCGAGATAGGCGTCGAGCAGTCCGACGGAGGTGGTCTCACCCTTCTCCAGCGCTGCGCGCAGGTCGGCGATACAGGTCTCCACAACATCGAATCCGCGCGTCATGAGGGTGTCTCCAGGGGTGGGTCGGGTCGGACAGGCGGGACGCCGGTGTCGGGGCGGCCGACGGCCGTCGCACTCCCCGCTGCACTGACTAGATTTTCAGTCTAGACTGAAAATCTAACCCTGGGAACGAGGTGAGCTCATGTCGACGTCAGAGACCGGGCCGGCACGGTCTGACCGCCTTCTCCTGCCGGAAACCGTGAGCGGGTCGGCGGGTTCCGAGGCCGGCGCCGCTTCCCGGCCCGCCGTGCGGGCACCGGTGGACAGGAAGCGCCAGCCCAGCGGGGACGAGGCGCGGGGACGGGCGATGCGGGCCGCCATCAGCGTCATCGCCGAGAAGGGCGCCGCGGCCCTGCGGATGTCGGACATCGCCGCGCGGGCCGGCATGAGCACCGGGCACATCCTCTACCACTTCGGCAAGAAGGACCGGCTCCTGCTCGAAGTCCTCGCGTGGAGCCAGGCGGACCTCTGGGCCCGGTTCGAGCAGGCCGCCGACCGGGCCGCATCCCCTGCCGAGAAGCTGGATCTGTTCGTCCGCTTCTACCTGCCCCGCCACCAGGGTGACGAACGCTACGCGCTGTGGACGCAGGTACTGGCCCAGCGCCACGACGAAGCAGGCCGGCACATCCTCACCGCGCTGCTGGACGGCTGGGACGAGCGACTGGAAGCCATCCTCCGTGAGGGCCGGGACCTGGGACAGTTCGCCGACGTGGACCTTCGCGAGTTCACCATCCGGGCCGTGGCCATGCTGAGCGGTCTCTCCGAAGACGTGATGTTCGGACGGTCCCGCTGGCAGGACACCTCGGCGCACGCCTTCGCCCTGTCCGCCCTGGAGCGCGAACTGCGCCCGACCGGGCAGGCGTGACGACGCGTGCAGCCGCTGATCCCGGCGTTCGTGGGACGCATCGCGCTCGTGACGACGGGAACCCGGTGACCGCGGGCCGTGTCACCGGCGGAATCGATCTGGCGCTCTGGAAGTCGTCGACCAGCGAGAATGACGCCGATGTCGGCCGTTGGGCGCGTACCGGGCTGGGCGGTGCCGTGGCTGCGACCACCGCCCGGCCCGGAGTCTCAGGCCGCCGGGGTGGCGTGCTCGTGCTCGCAGGCGTCGTCGATCCCGTACGTCTCCCACGCCGCGAAGTCGTCCTCGGCGGCCGCGGGCTCGCCCGGGTCGAGCAGGCACGCTTCGAGGGCCGCGCGCAGGGCGTCGGCGCGCAGCCCGGTGCCGATGAAGACGAGCTCCTGGCCCCGGGGGGTTTCCGGACCGAGGGCGCCCGAGGGTTCGAAACGGGCCACCGGCCCGGCCTGTGACCACAGGCCGGTCACGCGAGGGCGGCTGGCGAGTCGGAAGAAGCCCTTGGAGCGCAGGATCCGGCCGAAGGCGCCGCTGTCCAGGCCCTTGGTGACGAGGGTCCACAGGCGGCCGGGGTGGAAGGGCCGGTCGGAGCGGAAGACCAGGGAGGAGATGCCGTACTCCTCCGTTTCCGGTACGTGGTCTCCGTTGAGCTCCTTGACCCAGCCGGGGGCCTGCTGGGCCCGTTCGACGTCGAACAGGCCGGTGCCCAGCACCTGCTGGAGCGCCACTCGCCCGTGGACGGCGGGGACGATCCGGGCCTCCGGGTTCAGGCGGGTCAGCGTGGCGCCAAGCCGCGCCGCCCGGTTCGGGGCGACCAGGTCGAGCTTGTTGAGGACGATGACGTCCGCGAACTCGATCTGGTCCATGAGGAGGTCGCTGACGGTGCGCTCGTCGCCGCCCGCCAGCTCCGGCAGGAAGTGGGCCGCGTCGACGACGGTGACCATGGTGTCGAGCCGGGCGAGGTCGCCGAGGGTGGCGCCGTCGTCGCGGGGGAAGGAGAAGGTGGCGGCGACGGGCATGGGCTCGGAGATGCCGCTGGACCCGCGCCGAGGAACCCGGACGGGACGGTGACGGGCGGTCGGTCGTACGTCGTCATCGGCTGCTCAGCCCTCGGGGCGGAGCAGACCGCGCTCGTACGCCTTCACCAGGTGCTGCGGCACCCGGTACACCGAGCCGTCGACCGTGATCGGGACGAGCTGCGGGGTCGTCGCCTTCCACCGGGCGCGGCGGTGGCGGGTGTTGCTGCGGGACATCTTCCGCTTGGGGACGGCCATGGGGACCTCCTGGGTGAGCCGGGGCGTCGTCACCGACACGCTATATGAAAATGGATCCCATTAGCAATAAGTGCTCGCGGGCGGTCACGGGCGCACCACGACCTTGAGGTGGGTGCGGTCGTCCATGGCCCTGTAGGCGTCGGCGACGGCGTCGAGGCCGACCTCGGCGTCGAAGACGCGGCCGGGTTCGATGCGGCCGGCGAGCACGTCCTCGACGGCGGGTTCGAGATAGGCGCGCACGGGGGCGGGGCCGCCGGCGAGCTGTGCGTTCTTCCCGAACAGTGACCCGAAGCCGACGGGAGCCTCCTCGTACTGCGGGACGCCGACCCGGGAGATGATCCCACCGGGGCGCACGATGCCGTAGGCCTGCTCGTAGGCGGGCATCAGGCCGACGGCCTCCAGTACGACGTGGGAGCCTTCGCCGCCGGTCAGGTCCATGACCTTGGCGATGCCCTCCTCGCCGCGTTCCGCGACGACGTCGGTGGCTCCCCACTCCCTGCCGAGGTCGGTGCGGGAGGTGTGGCGGCCCATGAGGACGATCCGCTCGGCGCCCATGCGGCGTGAGGCGAGCACTGCGGACAGACCCACCGCCCCGTCGCCGATCACGGTGACGGTCTTGCCGGGTTCGACGCGGCCCATGTGGGCGGCGTGGTAGCCGGTCAGGTAGACGTCGCTGAGGGCCAGCAGCGACGGCAGGAGCGCGCTGTCGACGTCCGCGGGCAGCTTCACCAGGGTGCCGTCGGCCCGGGGGACGCGGATCGCCTCGGCCTGGGCGCCGCCGACGCCTCCGGCGCCGTACCAGCCGCCGTGCGGACAGGCGGTGTGGAAGCCGTCCCGGCAGATCGGACAGGTGTTGTCGGCGTACGCGAACGGAGAGACGACGAAGTCACCGCGCCCGAGGCCGGTGACGGCGGAGCCGGTCTCCTCGACGACGCCGAGGAACTCGTGCCCCATCGGGACGCCCTCGTCGTTCTTGTCCATCGAGTGATAGGGGTGCAGGTCGGAGCCGCAGACACAGGCCAGGGTGATCCGGACGATCGCGTCCGTCGGCTCGACGATCTTCGGGTCGGGGACGTTCTCGACCCGGACGTCGCCGGGGCCGTACATGAAGGTCGCGCGCATGATGATCTTGCCTTTCGAGGGAATGATGTCCGGCGTGCCGCGTCCCGCGACGAACCGTCCGCCCGCTCCGAGCGAAGCTCCGGCTCCTCGGCCGCGCCGACCGCAGTCGGCTCGTTCCCGCCCCGGTCCGCCATGATCACTCCCATCCGCATCGTTTCCCACGACGACGAAGCCCGCGATGTACACGCGGCGCGCATGCGACTCCCCACAGCTACCGCGCAGCGGCTTCGGCCCTGCAGCGGCTCGCCCGCAGCGGGCGGGCCTTCACCCCTGCCGGCGGTGAGCGGCCAGCCGCTCGGCCCCGCGGGAAGCCGGGCGGGCAAGCTCGTCCCCGACGCTTTCGGCGCCGTGCCGGGAGGGGCGCGCCCGGGGTCTCCGCGTCTTCCCGTCCTGGCGCTTTCCATGGAACACGCTGCACTTCGCGTGGGGGAGTCACCGCTCTACGGGTAACAGCAGTACCTCCCGGAGCGGTCGCCGGCGGACTTATTACGGTGGGAAGACCGACAGATCGACGCACAGGAGGAGTCGCTCATGGCCCCGGATGGCCGGCCGGCGCCGATGCGAGGGTCCCCCCGGGGAAGCCCTGCCCGGGTGTGCGCCCCCGAGCGACGGGATCCGACCGTGACCGGCATCGACGCGGTACTCGAATCCCTAGCAACGAGGCCGAACGCGCTCACCTCTACGATCTCGCCCGCGCCGCCACTCCTCCGGACGGGCCCACGGTGACCGCCTCGCGCGTGCGGCCCACCATCCTGCGGATGCTCGATTCGATGACCGGCGTTCCCGCGTACGTGCGCAACGGGCGCTTCGACATCCTGGCCGCGAACGTCCTCGGGCGAGCGTTGTACGCACCGGTCTTCGACTCGCCGCTGTTCGCCCGGCGCGGCCCGGTCAACACCGCCCGCTTCCTCTTCCCGGACCCGGCGAGCCGCGACTTCCGGACCGACTGGGACAAAGCCGCCGACGATGTGGTCGCCTTCCTGCGCGGCGAGACCGGGCGGGCGCCCCACGACAGGGCGCTGACCGACCTGATCGGCGAACTCACCACCAAAAGCGCGGAGTTCGCCCGACGATGGGCCCGCCACGACGTGAGGTTCCACCGCGCGGGCATCAAGCACCTCCACCATCCGTCGGTCGGCGACCTCACCCTGCCCTACGAGGCGATGGACCTGCCCGCCGACCCGGGCCCGCGCATCGACGTCTACACCCCCGAACCGGACTCGCACGACCAGGAGGCCATCGGCCTCCTCGCCGGCCGGGCCGGCGCCGGCACCGTCGCTGCCTCCGGGAACGACTGAACCGACCACTCACCAAGGAGCACAGCCTCATGCGCTACCGTCCGCTCGGCCGCACCGGCGTCCAGGTCAGCCCGCTCTGCCTGGGAGCCATGATGTTCGGCCCCTGGGGCAACGAGGACGAAGCCGACTCGATCCGGATCATCCACCGCGCCCTCGACGCGGGCGTGAACTTCGTCGACACCGCGGACGTCTACTCCGCCGGCGTCTCGGAAGAAGTCGTCGGCAAAGCCCTCACGGGCCGCCACGACGACGTGTTCCTGGCCAACCTCCCTCCCTGCGGCCAGGGCCATCCGCGAGATGCCGCAGGACAAACCGGACGATAGGCTTGATCGGCCATCAGTACGGCACAGCGGCTCGACCGCTGCCGCGGGTTTCGCAGCCATCGTGCCGCACCGGCCGCACCGGCCGTACCGTCAGCATCCAAGGCAGGTTGAATGATGAACCGGACACGTCGTCTCGCAGCCCTCACGCTCCTGGTGGCCCCCGCACTCGTGGTGGGCCCCACCGTCGCCGCCCATGCCTCGGCCCCCGCGGCTCCCGCAGCCGCGAAGTGCAACGTCGAGGTGGACTCGGCCGGCAAGTACCACGTGTGGGGCCAAGGATTCCCCGCCGGTACGACGGTGACCTACTCCGGCTCCACCTCGGGTTCGGTGCCCATCGACAAGTCGGGACGGTTCGACCTCGGCGGTCTCACCGGAAGCAAGTACACGGTCAAGACGGCAGACGGCAAGACCACGGTCACCTGCACGGCGGTCCACCACTGAGGTAGAGCCCGCGCGAAAACCTGTTGGCGGACCACGGCCGCCCCTGCTAATTTTCCGGAGGCCGTGCGAGAGAACGAGGAGGTGGTACCCGTGAACGCAGTATCGACATGGGTGCTCTCCTCCGGGGTCACGGTCGGGCGATAGGTCGTCCGGGAGCGCCGTTCATGAGCACTCCCGAAAGGCACGACGACCATGCACTTCGACTTCATTTCTGAACAGCCTCTCGACGACGGCGTCCTGGAGCGCGAGTTCACCCTCGGGGAGATCCCCGGCATCCTGTGGACGCCGGCTTGCGCATCCGCATCCGCACCGGTGCCGCTGATCCTGCTCGGCCACCCCCCGCTCGGACTGCGCAAGATGTACCCCCGCCTCGTGGACCGGGCCCGGCACGCCGCGGCGGATGGCTTCGCAGCGGCCACCATCGAGCTCCCGGGAAGCGGCGACCGGCCCCGTTGGGCCGCCGCCGAGCAGGCCCGCGCCGACCTTCGCCAGGCGATGCAAGCCGGCGAGCCGGTCGGCGAAGAGGTCATCGACGCCCTCATCCTGCCGCTCGTAGACAGGGCGGTCCCGGAATGGCAGGCAGCCCTGGACGCCCTCCTGTCGCTGCCCGAGATCGACGGCCCGGTCGGGTACTCGGGGGGAGTGATCTCCATCGGCGTTCGCCTTGCGGTGGTCGAGCCGCGCATCGTGGCCGCCGGACTCTTCGCCGGGAGTCTCGTGCCACGCGCCGTCTTGGAGGACGCCCGCCAGGTCACGATCCCGCTGCACGTCCTGCTGCAGTGGGACGACGAAGGGAACGACCGGCAGGCGTCCCTGGACCTGTTCGACGCCTTCGGCTCCGAGGAGAAGTCCCTCCACGCCAATATGGGCGGGCACACCGGGGTCCCGCAGTTCGCGGCGGACGTTGCGGCCCAGTTCTTCACCCGGCACCTGAGGTGAGGCCGGGACGTCAGGCCGCCACCACCACCGGCGGACGGTAGGCCGTGCCGGCCGGGACGCTCCTCGCCGAGGTCGGCTCCTGGCGCTCCTCCGCGTGTCTGTGCCCGTGCCCGTGCCCGTGCCCGTGACCGTGTCTGTGCCCGTGCCGCGTGCCCCTGCCGACTCGGCAGGGGCACGCGCACCCGATCCCATGAGCTCCCGGCGAAGCCGGCGGCCTCACGGATGCCGGCGCAGGGCCGTGACCAGCCAGGGCTGGAAGGGCAGGTGCCCGGGGAGCACGTGCCAGCCGTTGACGGTCCAGACCAGGCGCCAGTACCGGGCCACGAGAGGGTCGTGCCCCACCGCGAGCTGCCGGGCCATCCATTCCCGCAGGTCACCGTCGTCGGACCGGTCGAGTGTGGCGGCGAAGCGCGCCACGACGGCGTCGACCACAGCGACGGCCACGTCACTCTCCGGTTCGGTTCCCGCGTCCACCGAGGCGGTGGCCGCCTGTCGGGCGAAGCGTAGGAGGTCCGCCGCTTCCTCCGGCGCGATACCCGCAAGGGCGGCCTCGTCGGCGGGCGGGAGCGTAGCCTCGGCCAGGAGCGCGCGGAAGGTGTCGTCCGCGATCAGCTCGGTGATCTCCGCCCACGCGTCGAGCTGCGCGTCGGACGGATCGTCGGGAAGGTGGGGCACGGCAGTGCGCAGGGCGGCGACCGCACTCTGGGCGGCGGGTGTGTCGGCCTGGAGGCCGCTCAGGAAGTCGGCCACCAGGCGGCGTCGTTCGTCGGAGGCGAGACGGGTCAGGCGGTGCATTCGAGTGATCTCCTCGGGAGCGGAACCGCGTCCGGCTATGGAACGCAGGAGACCCAGCCGCGTGCGCAGGGCCCGGATCTGGAGTTCGACGGCGCTTGCGTGCGCGGTGGCGACCTCAGTGAGGGGGAGATCGCCGTCGAGAACGCGGCGGATGGTGGGCAGGCCGATGTCCAGCTCCCGCAGCACACTGATCGTCCGCAGCCGGTCGAGGGCCGCGTCGTCGTAGCGGCGGTATCCGGCGCGGGTTCGCCGGGTCGGGGGCGGCAGCCCGGTGTCCGAGTAGAACCGGATCGTGCGGACCGGGATGCCGGTACGGGTCGAGAGGTCGCCGATCGAGTGCGGGGGCGTCATGCCGTTCATGACGGCAACTCTCCGGTCTCCAGCCACTGGAGAGTCAAGCCGCCGGGTCCGGTCCACCTCTGCCGAAACGGCTGAGCCGGGCGGCGGGACGAAGCTGTTCCCGCGCGGCAGTGGACCTGAGCGCTGGAGTTGCCTCCGAGCCGAGATCGTTCACGACGCGTGTGCCGGAACCACTTCACGCGAACGAAGCCGCACGGGGGAGCGCCCTGACGGGCGGAGGACGCCTCGAACTCCGATGGCCAGCGCCCAGAGGAGGAGAGGAAGAGCGGCGACCCGTTCCATACCTCCCATGCCGAGACCGACGTAGCGGTGGGACAGGAACAGTACGAAGGCCGTGACCGCCGTGACTCCCAGCAGGCTGGTGGACCACCTCAAGGGGGTCGGTACGTGTTCCGCCAGGCCGAGCCCCGCCAGAACGAGACCGACGTTGCCCGCTGCCATGATGAGGAGGGCACCCAAGACATGCTGGTTCTCGTTGACGTCCGCGGGCGCCGACCCGGCCAGGACGAATCCCGCGCCGGCACCGGCGAGCAGCAGGCGGGCCATGGCAGCGGCGCGGCCTCTGCGCCACAGGAAGCCACCGGTCAGCGCAGAGCCGAGAACGAGCAGCACTCCCAGAACGACGAACGAACCATTCATCAGGCCGTGCTCGGGGGAACAGACGTACCGGAGCTCAGGCTCTGGCTGCAGGGCGCAGTGAGCGTTGCCCAAGTCGCTGATGTTGTTCCGCACCCAGCTGTACGGTCTGGCCCACGCCGACTCGACGATCCCGTGGAGAACGAAGAACTGCACCACGCCCACGATCCATGCCGAGTACCCGATCCGGACTCTCACCTGTCCACCTTCCGTCACGTGAATCCCGTGCGGACAGCCGATCACGCGGTGCCGGACCGAGGCACTCCGACGAGCCCCCTGGAACGGGGTGGGGCAGACCCCACCGTGGCGGGGGCACGACCCAGGTGACTTGTCGCCTCGCACCTTCCCGCAGGCTGCGGTCCCGCCGTGGACGGCACACCCGACGTCTTCGAACCGCTTCGCTGACAGCACTCTGGACTCGGGGAACCCGATTCCACAGCGGAGCCCTCCGCCCAGGCCACAGCCCGGGCCTGCGGACGGAACCTTCGCCACACCCTTCGATTGCCAGACCCTGTGACGGCCCCTCCGCTCTCCTGGCGGTGGGCCGTCAAACCCTGTTCCAGGGGACATCCGGCGTGAGCATTTCGTGGATGCAGCGGTGCAGTCCGCGGTGGCGGTCGACCGGCCCGAGCCATGGCACCCGCTGGAGCAGGTCGGCCTGCCGGTCGGTGCCGGGATCGACAAGGAGGCTGCGGAGCTCGCCAGGGACGGGGTCGTCGACCAGGCACAGCCAGGCGAGGCCGGCGCCGACGCGGATCTCGGGCGATCGGCCGGAATCCGACCACAGGTTCCGGGCCCAAGAGGGGGCGTGTTCGTCCTGGTGTTCGCGGGCGAGCTGGGCGATCGCCAGGATCAAGCTCACCCGGGCCACCGGATCGTCCTCCACCGCCAGCCTGCGATGCAGGGCCGAGGAGATGTACGGGATCTCGCCGGTCGCCACCGCCAGGACGAAGGCGGCCGCGGATCGGACCTCGGCATCGGGGTCGGAGAGAAGCGGGAACAGGAGGTGCAGGTCGTCCGTGATGGCGTCGCGGGCGGCCTGGATCGTCCAGTTCACCGGGCACATCGTGGTGCCCTCGGTCAGCGACGGCTCCTCGGTGACTTCGAGAAGGCCTTCACGTGACCCGTCCCCGAGGTGCTGGCTTCGTGCGATCTCGGCAACCAGACGAAGGGTGTCCGCACGGAGCCCGGGAAACCCGGAAGCCGCGATCCGGAGCAGGAACGGCACTGCCAGTGCTCCCACCGCGATCGTGCTGCCCTGGTGGTGCAGGTGGTCCCACAGCTGCCGGAGAGCCCGGCCGGCCGCTTCGGCGTCTTCGGAGGCGAGCATCGCCAGGCGGACGGAGACCTCCTCACCCGGGCCGTGGAAGTGCGCAAACCGCTGCCAGGGGATCTCGTCGTACCTGAACCCGTCCTTCACCTCCCGCGGGATCGCCCCCACGACCGTCCGCATGTCAGATTCCGTGCCCACCCACGGCTCCGGCCACCGGTCCCAGGCGTCGTCGTCCATGGTCTGGCCTTCCCGTCCCCCGACACCATCCGAGCCCCGGGAGTCTAGCGGCCGGTGATCAAGAGCGCGGTCCGCTTCGGCCGCACTCCGGTGGCACCGCACCACGGTGACGTCATGTCTCGGGTCCCTGCTCGCTTTCCGAGGAGCGGTCACACACGGTTGCCACGAACGCCCCGATCACACGGATCAATTGGACGCCTCGGCTGTCTGTCTTCAGCAACCGATTGGCGACAGATGACGCCTGCCCTGGAGGCCAAGGCGAGACAGAGCAAATATCCGCCGGTGGTGAACACCCGTCCGAGCGGACTTGCCGGTCGCTACAGTCCAGTCGCATGACTACGGTCACCACGCGTACGGTCGAATACCCGGCCGACAACATGACGATGACCGGGCACCTCGCGCTCCCGGCCGGGGCCGGTCGTCGGCCCGCAGTCCTCATCGGGCCCGAGGGCATGGGGCTCAGCGACGTCGAGCGCCGCCGGGCCGAGGCCCTGGCCGAGCTGGGGTACGTGGCGCTGGCCTTCGACCTGCATGGCGGACGCTATGTGAGCGATCCCGAGGAGATGCTGGCCCGTTGCCTGCCGCTGCTCGCCGACCCCGACCGGATGCGGCGCATCGGCCACGCGGCGCTCGACGTGTTGCGTGCCGAACCGCGGGTCGACCGCGACCGCATTGCGGCTGTCGGCTACGGCACCGGGGGCGCCATCGCGCTGGAACTCGGACGCGACGGCGTCGACCTGCGCGCGATCGGGACGGTCAACGCACTGACCACGGGCCGACCGGACGAGGCGGCACGCATTCGCTGCCCGGTGTGGACCGGAGTCGGTTCGCAAGACCCGATCATGCCGCCGGTGCAACGGGATGCGTTCACAGCCGAGATGCAGGCCGCAGGCGTCGACTGGCGCCTCACGGTCTACGGCGGGGCGCTGCATGCCTTCCACCACCCACCGGTCGACCACCCGGTGCCCCCCGGCGTCGGCTATCACCCGCGGCACGCCCAGCGAGCTTGGCGCGACATCGTCGACCTGCTCGCCGAGTGCCTGCCCCTATCGGACTGATCCGGTCGGCTCCCGACACCCACTCCTGCCCGCCTCCTGATGGCTGGACGAGCCCGCCGCCGTCAGTGCGGACGGCCCTGTGGACACGCGGTTCGGATGCTCAGGACCGGCCTGCCGGGAGGGAGGTGGGAATGGACGGGAGTTCCGGGCCTGGTTTGACCTTGAAGGAGAGCAGGGGGCGGCCGATCACGCTCATGCCGACGCCCAGCGGGGTGGCGTCGGCGGGTGCTCCGCGTAGATGTAGATCGGGTTGGTGTTGGCGTTGTGGACGGACAGGAAGGTGCTTCCCGCGGGGGCGTCGGGGAAGACCTCCTTGACGGTGTAGCAGTGGTCCTCCACGGGGTTCTCGATGACCTTTCGAGGTGCGGTCAGCGCGGACCCGCCTTCGGGTGTGCCGAGCACTACCTGGAGTCTGCCGGCGGCGGCCGACGCCGGACCGGTTACGGTCGTGGCCAGTGCGACGGCGGCCGCAGCTGCCAGGCAGAGTCCGGCTCGGCGGGCGATCGGCGTTCGCATGCGACCTCCAAGACGCAGCAGGAGCATGTGTGCCTTGCCTCTCCAGTGCCGTGCGGTCCGTC
Source organism: Streptomyces sp. AB3(2024) (assembly GCF_041862025.1). NCBI lineage: Bacteria > Bacillati > Actinomycetota > Actinomycetes > Kitasatosporales > Streptomycetaceae > Streptomyces > Streptomyces sp. AB3(2024). The sequence goes on along the minus strand of NZ_JBGWAB010000017.1, from coordinate 49,296 downwards.
CGACCCCGCACCGCCTGGAGTACACGTACGTCGCCCACCTGCGGCTTTCGGTCGGTGGTGCAGGCGCCGGGACCGAGCCGCCCCTGCCTCGCCTGACCAGCGGGTCCCGATCCCGGTGCGGGCCGCCACCATGCGACGACGGCGGATCCCATCCGCCCGGGATCCAGGTGTCCGACGCCGATCACCCGCACCTGTACGGCTGCCCGGCGTTCCCGGGCACGGGCACGGGCCACCCGCACACCGACCTCGTGCGGTGAGCCGTCCGCGGGTTTGGGCCCGGGTGCCGGTCGGGCTCCGGCCACGGTCATGGCCGAGCGCCGGATTCGGGCGCGGCGGATCATCGGCCGGTTGATGGGCGATCACCCGGTCCAGGGCTGCCAGGCCAGGGTGAGGGGTGTCCTTGCAGTTGAGGACTCCTCGTGCTGCCTAGCCGCTCGGTGCGTCGGTGACGATGTCCTCGCACGGCGGCTGTGGGGTGGCTTTCGCGACGGCCCGGGTCCACGCGTCGGGGGTGGTGCGGGTGTTGTCGGCGGAGTCGGCGGCGATCACGTAGCCGCCGCCGTACTCGGGGGCGAGTGATCCGGCGATCACGTACCGGCGGCCCGGTACCAGCACGGCCTGATGCTCGGCGGCCGGGCCGGAGTAGTAGGCGCCGTCGGCGTTCACACCGATGGGCTGCCCGACGGCGAACGAGGCCGGGACGGCCGCCTCGTCGCCCTTCAGCCGGTCTTCGACGGTGAGGGTGGACAGCAGGACGCCGCCGGAGTCGCCGGGCGTCTGGTCGAGGTAGCGGCCGCGTTCGGCGACCTTCGCGACGACCACCCACGCCGCGTGGTGGGTCACGTACTCGCGGCGGCTGGTGTCGAGCGCGCACACCGCCTCGACCGTCACGTCATCGTGGCCCCACATCGTCCACGCCCCGCCGACGGCCCCGGCCGCCACGAGCACCCCGGCCACGCCGACGGCGAGTGTCCTGCGCTTCATCAGCCCCACCGCTTCCGGTAGTTCGCGATGTCCACGTCGGTCGGCTCCGTGACCCACAGCGTCGATCTGGGGGAGGCCCACAGGATCGACGCCACGTCTCGGCTCTTGTGGCAGAGGCCGAGGGCGTGGCCGAGCTCGTGGCCGAGGACGTTCAGCCGGCCGCTGGTGTCCGACTCGACCGCGGGCGGGTCGAGCTTCGACGCGTTCAGGTAGATGTAGTCCGTGGCCCCTGCGTTGCCGTGCCGCTCCCAGTAGGCGGCCCGGTGGTCGGCTTTGGAGTAGTCGCGCCATTCGAGATCGTTCACGGTGGTGGCGGTGTCGGCCATGATCTTCACCTTGCCGAGCGCGTTCCACGACTTCGTGACGGCCGCCCGGGCGGTGTCGTACTTCGTGGACTCCGTCCAGGCGATCTCAGGTCCGTCCAGGTCGACGGAGGAGAACCCCCTCGTCTCCGTCGCGGTGCCCTCACACGGGGCGGCGGGGTCCGCCGCCGCGGCCGCCGCGGTGTACGGGGCCCACACGGCGGCGAGTGCGAACGCGGTGGCGACGGCGAGCGCGGTTCCTGCCCGGTCCGGCATCGTGCCCCTCCTCGGCCGACGGCGTGAAGCCTCGGAGCGTAACGGCGCCGTCCGGGGCGGCGGCCGCGGTGGGCCGGTCCGCCACCCGCCCGGGCGAACACACTGGCCGGGACCGTGCGTGATGGCCGTAACCACTCGCTCCCTCACTCCGCCCTGACGGCCGCCACGCGCAGGCTGCCCGCCGCCCGCCGCCCGCCGCCCGCTGCCCGCTGCCCGCCGCCCGCCGCACGACTGAGCGGGACGCCCGGGACTCCAGCGCACCGGGCGTCGTCACCGCCACGCACGCGGTGGGTGTCCTCCCGTCAGAACACCGGGGGACGTCCCAGCCGCGCCATCCGCCAGGCCGTCCGCCACCGCATGGGCCGCCTGGGCGGGCACGGCACGCGCACCCCTTCGAAGAAGCCGGCCCACCAGGCGGCCAGCCCCGACAGCGGTGGCCGCTGCACCAGGGTGTACGCGGCCCACGTCGCCAGGTAGACCGGCACCAGGACGCCGGGCAGGTGCCGCTTGGCCAGCCAGACCCGGTTCCGGCCGGTGTTGCGGTAGTACACCTTGTGCCGGGAGGCCGCGGTCCGCGGGTGCTGCAGCACCATGTCAGCCCGGTAGTCGATCTCCCATCCGGCATCCAGTGCCCGCCAGGCGAAGTCGGTTTCCTCGTGGGCGTAGAAGAACGGGGCGGGGAAGTCGCCCACCTGGTCGATCACGCTCATGCGGATGGCGTGGCCGCCGCCTAGGAACGTCGTCACCGGCCCGGACACCAGCGGGTTCCTGCCGCCCAGGCGCGGGACGTGTCGGCGCTGGCTCGCCCCGGTCTCGTCCGCGATCCGGAAACCGGCGACGCCCAGACGCGGGTTGGCGGCGAACGCCTCCCGGACCAGCCGGAAGGTGTCCGTACGCGGCAGCAATCCGTCGTCGTCCAGGACCACCACGACGTCGACGTCACCGCCGCCGCGCTCGCGCAGCCGGCGCACACCGGCGTTCCGGCCGCCGGGGATGCCCAGGTTCTCGGGCAGCTCCACCCCGTCCACCCCGTCCGGGAGCGGGGGCAGGGCAACGCCCTGGGCCAGGACCACGACCGTTGCCGGACCGCCTTCCTGGGCGGCAACCGAGTCCAGCAGAGCTCGCAGCTCCGCGGGCCGGTCGCCCATCGTCAGGATCACCACACCGATGTTCGCCATTCCGCCATCTGTTCCTTTCACTCGTTGTGCTGTTCGGCCGCCGGGTGGTCCTTCAGCACGGTCAGGGTCTTGACCATGTGCGACGCGACCGCGGCCGCCACCGGGCCCGGGGCGGCGGCGTAGGCGGGGACCGGGTCAAGCGTGTCCGTCACCGCGTCCTCGGCGGTGAACGCGGCGCCGAGGAAGTCGTGGCGACGTTGCATGACGGATCTCCCCAGATCGGCGATGGCGGCCGGCGGATCGGCTTCCAGGGCCCCACCGATGACGGCGGAGCCTAGACCGATCCCGGCGACGGCCACCTTCCGCTTCGTCCTTCCGGCCCGGTGAGCGGCGCGGCGTACCGGGCCGGCGACCGTCCGTGTGCACGTACTCGGACCAGCGAGTAGCTTTGGTCGTGTGCGTTCCGCCCGCACCGCCGCGGCGGCGCCCAGCGGGGCAGCCGTCGAGCGGCAGAGGATCTCCCATGGCAGAGCACGGCTTCCGTAACAGGGCGGCACCTGCCGGGGCCCTCCTGGCCCTCCTGGCCCTCCTGGCCCTCCTGGCAGCACTCGGCCCGACACCGGCGGGCGCCGCACCGCCGAATGCCGGTACCACCGGTACCACCGGTACCACCGCTACCACCGGCCCCGGCAAGGACGCCGCGTCACGTTTCGTGCCGGGTCCCTGCCCCAGTACGCCTGAGCCGATCGAAGCGCTGGCCACTGCCCGGTGCGGATTCCTGGAGGTCCCGGAGAACCGCGCCCGTGCCGGCGGCCGGAAGATCCGGCTGGCCGTGGCGGTCATCCCGGCCATTTCGGCGAAGCCCGCCGGGGACCCCGTGGTGTTCATGTCGGGCGGCCCCGGTGGCGAGACCTTCGACGACATCCCCTTCCTGGTCTCCTCCGGCCTGAACCGGGACCGCGAACTGATCGTCATGGCCCAGCGCGGCAATCTCTACGACAAACCCGACCTCGCCTGCCCGGAGCTGGACCGCTTCTACGCCAGGTCCGTGGGGCTCCCCTCCTACGCACCGCAGACGCAGAGACTCATGCTCGATGCGGTGGAGCGGTGCCGGGACCGCCTGACGTCCGACGGAACCGACCTGAGTGCCTACAACAGCACGGAGAACGCCGCCGACTTCGCCGACCTGCGCACGGCGCTCGGCATCAGGCAATGGAACGTGTACGGCCATTCCTACGGCAGCAACCTGGCCATGACCTACCTGCGCCTGCACCCCCAGGGGATCCGCGCGGTGGCGCTCGACTCCATCGCCCCTCCGCAGTACGTCTCCCTGCCCTTCGCCTGGGCCGGAGCCCGGGAGGGCCTCGACAACCTCTACAAGGCCTGCGCCGCGGAGCCCCGCTGCAAGAGCCGCTACCCGGACCTCGCACGCACCCTGAACGAGCAGGTGCGCAAGCTGCAGGCCCACCCGCTGACGCTGAACGTCCGGCCGCCGCAGGGCGGAGAGCCGGTCAAGGTCGTCCTCGACGGCGGCGCGCTGGTCAACCTGCTCATAGCCAAGGCGATCCCGCTCAAGGACGTGCCGGCGGCGATCGACGAACTCGGCCGCGGGAATCCGGAGCGCTTCGCCCGCGCCCGCGCCGCCGGCTCGGTCCAGGCCGTCGGCCAGACCGCCCACGGACTGACGAACTCGGTGGTGTGCGGCGAATGGGTGCCGGACCACTCGGCGTCCGATGTGCTGAAGGCGGGCCGCGAGGCATTCCCCGACTGGCCGGACCCGGTCCTGGCCCAGGCGCCCCAACTGGCGTTCCAGGAACAGGTGTGCCGTGTCTGGAACGTGCCGGACCGTACGGCCGCGATGCGGGTGGCCCCCGTCAGCACGGTCCCGACGCTCTTCCTCAACGGGACGTTCGACATGAAGACCGGGGCGAGCTGGGCTGAGAAGACCGCCCGTACGCTGCCCCGCTCGACCACCGTGCGGATCCCCGGGATCGGACACTGGGTGGTCCCGCAGTCGCCCTGTGCCCAGAAGGTCCTGGCGTCCTTCCTGGCCCGTCCGGCCGCGCCCGACACCGGCTGCGTGGCGGGCCTCGGGTGGGAACCGTTCACGATCACCCCGAAGTGACCACCCGAAGTGACCACCGAGCACTGCGCGCTCGTCGGCGTTCAGCGGGCGAGGGCCGATGGAAAGAGGAGCCATCCACCCATTCCGAGGTGGCGGGAACCCCGTCTACCAGGGCAGTGGTTCACCATCCCGGAAGAAGCCCCCGGTGGGGCCGGAGTCGGGCAGGGTGGCGGCCCAGACGACGCCGGCGGCGCCCTGTTCGACGGGTCCGCCGCCCGAGCCGCCCATGTCGGTGGCGATCCAGCCTGGACAGACGGCGTTGACCAGGATCCGCTCGGCGCGTAGTTCGTCAGCGAGCTTGCAGGTGAGGGCGTTGAGAGCGGCCTTCGAGACGCCGTAGGCGGGGGTTCCGCCGGACATGTGTTCCAGGGATCCGGACTCGCTGGAGACGTTCACCAGGCGCGGGTGGGCTGAGCGGCGCAGCAACGGCAGGAACGCCTGCGCGGTCCGCCAGGCGCCGAAGAGGTTGGTCTCCAGGGTGTCGCGGACGTCGTCGAGGTCGGCGGAGACGGCGCGCCGGGTGGTGTCGTAGTTGATGGCGGCGTTGTTGACGAGAACGTCGAGGCGCCCGAACTCCGCCTCCACGCTGCGAGCGAGGGCACGCACACCATCGGCGTCGGTCACGTCCAATGGGTACGGCACGAGCGTGCCGGGTACTCCGGGGGCCAGGTCGGCGACGGCCCTTTCGGCGTCCTGCGGTCGGCGTGCGCAGACCAGGACGGTGTGGCCGAGCGCGGCGAGCTGACGCGCGGTTTCCCGGCCGATTCCGCGGTTGGCGCCCGTGACCAGCGAAATCGGCGTGGCGGTGCTCATGTGCTCTCCTCGGCGCGGACGATCTGGACCCGAGCCCCACGCTATGCCGCCGTCCTGCGTACACGGATCAGGCCCGAGCCGCAGGCGGCCCGAGGCTTCGGACGTAGTCCTCACGGACCATCGCGCCCGGCGACCACCCGGCACCCCGAGAACCCGCTCCATATGTGAGCAGAGCAGGTTGAGCAGGCCTCTCGGAGGCGGACTCCCCACCCCGTCGGCTCTGCGCCCGCATTCGGCATGCTCGTGGATGGCTGCCCCGGCACCACGCCGGAGGCGCTGACCGCCTTCCGGCGAAATACCTGGCCTTCCCCCATTTCCTTGCCGGGAAAAGGAGGGACCACCGCCTAATTTGTGAGCGGACCAGAGGTCGTCGACCATCGGAGCTCACCTGTGAAAGAAGCCGGCAAGCCGAACGACATGCCTCGGCGTCAATTCGTGGTGCTCTCGGGCGCCCTGGGCGCGGGAGCGCTGCTGACCGGTGCGGGGGGCAGCGCGTCCGCGGCGACAAGTCGGGGCTCCGCCGCCGGAGAGCCGTCGTGTTGCCCCTGTCCCACGGACCCGAATCCACCTGGAGCCGGACAGAGTCCCTGCCCTCCGGCCCAGATGCAACCAGTCTGCGGCAGCCCCGCCGATACCGACCCTCTGTGGCAGGACGTGCAGTACTGCACGCAGGGGATCGTCCCGCCGTCGGGGAAGCCGGAATGCCTGAAGACCACGCCCAACTACGTGGTGCTGCACGGCAAACCCGAGACGCAGCACAATTACCTCCTCCTGCCGAGTTGCCGGATCACGGGCATCGAATGCCCGTTCCTCTTGACGGCCAATGTCGCGAACTACTGGCACGAGGCATGGGAGAACGCCCGCCAAGGAGGAGACGTCCCCGTCCAGTACCCCAACATCGGGCTGGGCATCAATTCACAGTCCGCCCGACGCTACAACCAGCTGCACATCCACATGGCGGGCGTCCGGGAGAGCACGCAACGGCGGCTGCAGGCCCTTGAGGCATCGGGGCGTATCGCCCCTCAGCCGTCGCAGTGGGGGGGACGCCCAGTACCAGGCGGCCGTGACCGGAGCGGATGGATCGGGTGACCGCACGTACCGGATCCTCCGGCTCAACGTGCTCACGCAGAACCTCTTCGACCTGCTGAACCGCTACGTGGTGCGGAGGTTCGGGCTGGACATGGCGGGCCAGACCCTGATCGTCGTGCCGAAGATGACGGCGACGGGGTTCGCGGGAACCTTCTACGTCCTCAACAGCGACTCCTCCCTCCACGACGGGACAAACACCTGCGACCACCTGCTCGTGTACAGCTGAAGCCCGCTCCTTGACGGTGGCGAAGCCGGGGTCGCCGGGCGCGCGGGGGCGGTGGTGCGATGCGCGCCGACCTGTCGCGGGGCTGTGGTCAGGGGGTCGGGTGGCCGAACCGGCGGGTGGCGGCGTACTGGAACGTCTCGGGGCCGCCGCCGCCCCCGTGCTCGCGCCCTTTACCGGCCCGTGCCTGATGAAGCGGCCACGACGGGCGGGTTCACGGCAGCTTGGCGGCCAGGATGTCGATCTTCTGGATGTCCGGGGTACCGGCGAGCAAGGTGGGGGTGATGTTCATCAGGGCGGCCGCGATCTTGCCGTTCAGATGGGCTTGGCGCCCTGCTTCGTCGTTGAAGGTGTCGAAGACCCCGAAGCTCGTGGGGCCGAGCCTGAAGGAGTACCAGGTCACGGTCTGGGTTTCCTGACGGGCGAGTTCGAGGGCGTTCTCCAGGAGTTCCTGGACTTGTGCCGCGTGCTCGGGCTTGGCCTCGATGCGGGCCAGAAGACCGGTGTGGGTCATGGGCTGCGTACCTTTCGATCCGAGTTGGTTCTTCTCGCCGGTGGAGCATTGCCGCGGCCGGACGGTGTGCGGCTGAGGGGTCGACATGCTGCGCCTCGGCTCTGGCTCAGCGGCAGGGCGAGGGCCGTCCCGGCGTTGGCGGGGGAGTGCAGGGACACCCGGTCGGCCATGGTGTCGATGTCGATCCCACGGTGCTCGCGCAGCTCGACGAACGGGATTGGAAGCCAATGCCGCGGCGCCGGCGCGCGGTGGAGGAGGGAGCGTTCGCCTGCGACCGGACCGGTAGGGCCAGGGTGGTGACCGACGTGGTGGGAGCGAGGGCCGTCATGACGGATGTCTTCACTGGGCACCCTCGGGCAAGGACGGAACCCGGAGCAGCCGCACGACAGGCCGCACCGGACACGGGAGTGCAGATCGTCACACGTATCTGACACTCCGTCACGGAAGCTCGGCGGCACGGGCACCATCGTTCCGCCATCTCTCACCTGGCTGGACGCACAGAGCCGAGCGCCCTTGGCCATCGACCCCGTCGGCCACTGACGCGCTGCCGGAGAGGTTCGTGCCGTACCCGCCCGGTCTCCGTACCGCGGGCATCTTCTCCGGTCCGCCTGCCAGTCCACGGAAGGTGCCTGGTGTCAGCTGTCGTGGACCGGTACTCCCGGTGTCAGAGGCCGCTGGCAGCATCGCCGTCATGACCTTCATCCGTACCACTCCGCCGCGGCCGGTCGACGTGACCGCGGTCTTCCCCCGACTGGCCGCGCTGGCGCGCCCGGCGACCCGGTTGCACCCCCGTCCGGGGACTCCGACGCCGCATGACAGTTCGATCGGCGGGCCGCTGCTGTGGCCCGCCGACGAGCCGTGGCCGCACTGCGACGCCCCGCACGAGGGGGGCGGTCACCTGCTGGCCGTGGTGCGGATGGATCAGCGCGTGCGGGCGAGAGCGGCGGCGCACCCGGAAGGGACTCCCGGCGGATCTTGGCGCACGCCGCAGGAGGAAGCGTTTTTGGAGCAGATCGACTGGGACCAGGAGCGACCCGATGGCCCGATCCCCCTGCTGCCCGTGGCCCAGTTGTACGTGCGTGACGTTCCCGTGCTGCGCCCGCCCGGACGGGCCGACCTCCTCCAGGTGCTGTGGTGCCCCTTCGACCACCCGGATTCGTACATGCCGCGGACCGCTGTGTTTGGGCGACTGGGCCAGGTGGGAGGCGGCCGGCGCCGGTGTGGACGGCTCCTACGCTCCCTACCCGGATTCCTACTACCGGGGCCATCTGTCCGTCGCCCCCGGCTGGAAGGCCGGCGGCTGGCCCCAGTGGGGCTACACCGACCCCGCCCCGCGGCAGTGCCCCGCCTGCGACACCACGATGGACCCGCTGCTGGCCATCGACACGTTCGAATGGGACGGCGCGGACAGCAGCTGGATACCGTACGAAGACCAGGCCGCCGCGTCCTCCAGCGGTGACCACCACCGCGACACGCTGCAACCGACCCGTGTCCAGATCGGCAGCGGCCACAAGCAGCAGCTCTACGTCTGCCCGGCGGCGCCGGAGCATCCCCACATCGAGCTGATGCAGTAACGGGCCGGACGGCAACCGCCCGCAGTTCCTCGAAGCGCCGAGGCGATGTCGGACACGGCTGGCAAGATGCCCCGCATGGATCTTGTACGCCCGCTCGCCGGCATGGACGCCCATCCCTGGCACTCCTTCACCCATGCGTACGGCAGCGCCGAAGACATGCCGGATCTGCTGCGGGCCCTGACCGGAACCGACGGGGATGCGGCGGACGAGGCGCTGTCGGAGCTGTACGGGTGTGTGCTGCATCAGGGGACGGTCTACGCCGCCAGCGCGGAAGCGGTGCCGTTCCTTGCCAGGATCGCGGCGGCCGGCCACCGCACGGCAGACGTCCTGGAGCTGCTCGGTGGCATGGCCGAGAGCGAGGACGAGTACGGCCTGGTGCCGGGCGCGGTACGGGCGGCAGACGGCAACGAACCGTGGCAGCTGACCAACCTGCTGGCGGGATGGGGCGCCGACGCTGCGCCGGCGCTGCCCGAGCTGTGCGCGGCGCTCCCGCACCGTCCGAGCCAGGCAGCCCGGGCCATCGCCTCCGTTGCCGAAGCCTGCGCTCTGCCGGATCGCACGCGGGCCGTCGGCTCCTTGCGGGCAGCCGAACAAGGAGTCCTGCACGCGGCGAAGGCCCTGTACACCCTCGTCGGCGAGCCCGCACTGCTGTTGAGCTGTCTCGAACAGGAACTGCGCGGCGGCCGAGACCTTCGAGGGGCCGCCGCGGCCGTCGGCCCACTCGGTTCCCGGGGAGCGGCGCTGGCCCCGGTCCTGCGCGAGGCACTCGGCCGCTCCGAGGGGGACACCACGCCCGCGCTGGACACGGACACGGCGCTCGCCGAAGCCCTCTGGCGCGTCACCGCGGACGCCGACGGGGCCGTTGCCGTTCCCGACTCGGTACTCGCCCGCGCCGAACACAGCCCCTGGTCCCGGTGGTCGGTGGTGCGGGCAGCCCGTGCGGCGGCGCTGCTCGGCCCGGCGGGCCGACCGCTCGCCGCCCGTCTGGAAGCCGCTCTCGGTGATCCGGTCCAGGCACCGGCCGCCGTGGTGGCCCTCATGGCCGTCGCAGACCCGGCCTCGCTCGACCGCACCGCGCTTGCCGAGCTGGCCCTGCGCTCCGCCGAACAGGACGCCGATCCCTCAGGGGCGTGCGACGCGCTGGAAGCCCTCGGCTTCACCGCGTTGACCGCAGACCACCTGCGCCGAGTGGACGGGCTCGCCGACGGCGACACCCGGGTCGTCCGCTCGGGAGTCGAAGACCGCATCGTCCACCAGGACGAAGCCCTCCGAATCCGCGCCCGCCGGCTGGCGCTCACGTTCCACGCAGGCGGCTCTGCCCTGCGGGCGGTGTGACTGTCGCCGGTCGGGGAAACCGAGCAGTCGTCAAGGTCCTGGCCCGGGGCCGTGCAGGTCGGCCGAGCGAGTCACGGCCGGGCCGGCCCGCGTGGCCCGCGTGGTCGTCGGTGCCGGCGGGCTTCCACGGCGGTGGCGGGGCGGATGCGGGCCGGCCGGAGGGTGGTGTGCCGGGTCCGGGGTCAGCGGGTGATCGAGACCGCGAAGGGGACGAATCCGCTGGAGCGGATCACGTCGGGTACGAAGAGGATCGCGGCCTCCGTCGCGCGGGCGGTCCGGATCCCGCCGAGGTCGGTGATCCATTCGTTGTGCCAGCCGAGGTCGGTGAGGAGTTCGCGGACGGTCTGCTTGGCCCGGGGGTCCTCGCCGGAGAGGAACACGGTGGGTGTCTGGGTGAGCATGGCCGGGGCGGTCATCACCGGGAAGAGCATGGTGTTGAGTGTCTTGACGACGTGTGTCTCGGGGAGTGCTTCCTGGAGTTGCTCGGCGAGGCTCGATCCGGGGTAGAGCAGGTCGGCGGGCAGGCCGTCCGGTCCGTCGGTGGTCGCGTTGGAGACGTCGACGAGGAGGGTGCCGCGCAGTTCGTCGCGCAGGGCGGCGAGCCGTTCCAGGGAGCCGGCGCCCGGGGTGGCGTTGATGACGATCCGGGCGCGTCGGGCGGCGTCGGCGGCGGCGCCCGGCGTGCGGTCCGCGACGGTCACCTCGTGCCCTGCACGGGTGAGGGCGGCGGCGAGGTTGCCGCCGACGCGGCCCTTTCCGAGTACTGCGATCGTGGTCATGAGGGTGTGCTCCCTTGTCGTGCGTGCGGGTGGGGTGGTGTTCGGTCAGCGTGAGAGGGTGGCGACGGCCTGGGCGTGGACACCGGGCGCGGCGGCCAGGAATCCGGCGCTCTGCGGGGTCCAGGGGCGGCCCTCGGCGTCGGAGATCCGTCCGCCGGCCTCGGTGACGAGGAGCGCCCCGGGCAGCAGGTCCGCGCGGGCGCCGGCGAACTGCCAGAAGGCGTCGAGCCGCCCGGCGGCCACGTTCAGCAGGTGCAGGGTCGCGGGCACGGCGACGCGGACGACGAGTGCGTCCAAAAGCATCGCGGTGATCGAGGAGCCGACGCGCCGCACGACGTCCTCGTCCTCGTCGGGCCGGGCCTGACTGGTGGCCACGACGCTCAGGCCGAGGTCCGCGGTCCGGGAGACGTGCAGCGGGCGTCCGTCGAGGTGGGCGCCCCCGCCGGTGAGCGCGGTGTAGGTTTCGCCGGTCAGCGGCAGGTGGACCACGGTGAGCACCGGCTGGTTGTCGCGTACGAGGGTGGCGGTCACCGCCCATTCGGGCAGGGCGTGCAGGTGGTTGACGTTGCCCTCGGCCGGATCCACGACCCACCACTCGCCCGACGGCAGCGCCCCGCCGTCCAGCTCGTCCTCCACCCAGCCGGCGTCCGGGCGCAGGGCCGTGAGGCGGGGCCGCAGGATGTCGAGTGCTGTGTCGTCGTTGGCGGCGAGCGCGCTCATCAGCTCTTCGCGGGTCCGGTACGGGACCACCTCGCCGAACCGCTCACGCAGTGCCGAACCGGCCTCACGCACAGCGTCCGCGGTCTGGTCGAGCAGATCGGCGTCGGAAACGGTGGTGTCAGTGTTCTGAAGGGTTTCGGACATGGTGGTACTCCCGTCTGAGCAAGGGGTGTTGACGAAGGCTTCGGGCCGGGCCGTGCGTTCCGTCCTGCGCCGTGGTGACGACGCTACGCACCCCCTCCGTTAACATCAAATGCATGTCAAGCACGTCTGGGATTACTCCCATGCAATTGGATTTGAACCTGCTCACCGCGCTCGACGCGTTGCTGGAGGAAGGCAGCGTGGCCGGGGCGGCCGCACGCCTGCATGTCACCGCCCCCGCGATGAGCCGGAGTCTGGGCCGGATCCGGCGCACGACCGGCGACCAGATCCTGGTGCGCACCGGCCGGACCATGACCCCGACGCCCTACGCGATCGCCGTCCGGGAACAGGTGCACGAGCTGCTGCACCAGGTCCGGGGCGTGCTGGCACCGAGCCGTGAACTCGATCCGGCAACGCTGGAACGCACCTTCACGCTCCGCTGGCACGATTCCCTGGTCGCCCTCGGCGGCCCCGCGCTGCTCGCGGCCGTACGCGGACAGGCGCCGGGCGTGCGACTGCGCTTCGTCGCGGAATCGAGCACCGACACCCCCGAACTGCGACGCGGCGAGGTCGACCTGGAGGCGAACGCCAACCGCCCGAGCGCACCCGACATCCGCGCCGAGCGCGTGGGCGAGACCCGCCTCGTTGCCGTCGTGAGGCAGGGACACCCCCTCACCCGCGCCCGAGCCTTCACCGCACAGCAGTACGCCGCCGCCGAACACGTCACCGTCTCGCGACGCGGAAACCTCAGCAACGCCCTCGACGATGCCCTCACTCGGCTCGGCCTCACCCGCCGCGTCGTGGCGGCCGCCCCCACGGAAGCAGCCGCGCTGGAGTTCGCGCGCGGCACCGACCTCCTGGTCAGCGTCCCCGAAATCACCACACGCACCGCTGCCGCCGACCTCGGCCTGGCCGTACTCCCCCTGCCGCTCGAACTCCCCTCGGCACCGGTGTACCTGTCATGGCACCAGCGCTACGACACCGACCACGCCCACACCTGGCTGCGCGCACTGGCGCGAACCGCCCTGGCCACACGCGGAGCGTCGTAGCCGCCGCCGCACGGCCCCTTCGCCGGGACACGTCCACACTCCGGGGTCACCTCACAGCACGGCCGGATCGCCCGCCCGTTCGACCAGGTGTTCCCGTACGCAAATCTTGACACGCTTCTGGTCCGCATCGCCGACCCCGATCCGCACCTCCGACTCGCGTCTTGACGGACAGAAATTCCGGCCGCGTGTACTAGGATCCGCCGCTAGCGTCACTCGGTCGACCCTTGCTCACCCCATCGACAGGAGGCCCGATGATCGGCGTGCTCGTGACTTTCACGCAGACCGACAAGTTTGACCGTGTAACTCTCGCAAAGATTGCCGGCGAACTCCGAGGACCGTTCGAAGGCATGGCCGGCCTTCGCTTCAAGAGCTTCATGCTCGACGAAGACGGCGTTCACGCAAGGAACTTCTACGTGTGGGAGGACGAGGAGAAGGCCCGTGCCTTCTTCACGGAGGGGCTCATCGACAAGGTGACGGGGATTTACGGAGTCCCGCCCAAAATCGAATACCTCGACATCGTGGGATTCGTCGACAACTCTGGCGCCTGATTCCCCGGGAGCCTGCCGCACAAACCCCTGCCCTCCGCGCCGTCCTGGGCAGGCGCGGCATGCCACAGAACTGCCCCACACGCGATCGGGACCAACCGCTGCTGCAGCCCCTTGACCTGCGCGACCGGCTGCCCGAGGACCATCTCCCCGAACGGCTGCCCACCCGGGAGGGCCGCCGGTGGCGGGGATCACCGGCCTCGCGGACTGCCTGCGCGCCTGCTCGCGCTCGGCTGCACACCGCCCATGGCGGCGCGGATCCTCTTCGACGGCGGCGGCCAGGCGGGGAAGTGGCGCGGCAAGGCCCAACCCGAACCCGCGCCGCCGCCGTAGGCAGTGCTGCCGGCGAGCGCGGCACGAGGCGAGGCCTTCAGGACGGCGTGGTGCTCGTGACCTTTGGCGCTCGCCCGGAATCCGCTGTTCAGCCCTTGCGGGTCAACGGCCGCCCGGCGAAGCTCACCCCGTCCAGGCCATGGGCGATGAGGTTGCGAATGTTGCCGTGGTCAGTGTCGTCCGGCGTCGCCAGCACACTGCGGTAGTGCTCACCGAATGCCAGCAGCGCCTCTTGGTCGCTCAGCCCTTCCAGCAGGGCCAGTCCCAGCGTCTTGCAGGAGCCCTCGTTCGTACCCGCGGCATTTTCCAGTTCCCCATTGCGGAACGCCTGCGGCTGATACTCGTAATGCGCGGCGACGAAGGCCAGGGTGTCGGCGAACTCGTGCTCACCTGACGCAAGGCTTGCCCGCAGCGAGTTCAGATCAGTCATGTCGGTTCCCTCGGCTTGAACGGACGACCGATTGCCGTCCGTGACCGGACGACGATATCCCCCTCAAGGCCAGCCGGTAACGAGCGGCATCTCCGCAGGTCACGAAGTGCGTCTGTACGATCCGCTGAGAGCCGGTCTCGGTCCGGGCGATCGGCCGCGAGGGCGGTGCTGATCAGCAGGCCGTCGCGGTTCCCGACCTGAGCCGCAGGCGGGTCGGCCGCGTACTACGGCGACGGGACCACCCCGCTCGGTGACGACGAGTACGACGGGCTGCGGCCCACCATCGCGGCCTACGAGGAGGCCCACCAGTTCGAGGGAGGCCAACCGGTCCGGGTCGCCCACGTCTGTGTGGCGAAGCCGGCCCCGAAGCGTTCCGGTCGCGGCAAGGTGGCGTGGCAGCGGACCTACCCCGGGACGGGCATGTCGCAATCCCGTCTGTCCACGGAGGGCACGCTGTGGGTCGCCTACCCGGATGGCGACGGCCGGCTCCTGGAAGGTGTTCTGCCGGATGGATCCACCGGGCCCACCGCCCGCCCGGAGTGCCACCCCGATGAAGCGATCGGGGCGCAGGAGGCGGCCTTGTGACGCATACCGATCCGGCAGAACCGCAGTCCCGACCGGGCCGCGTACGCACGCGGGGGAAAAGCAGATGCCGCCCCAGCCGCCGGGAGGACCGGAGAGGCGACGGCCGCACCGACGGTCACGGCGAGCCGGACTGCCTGGATCCTGGCCACACTCTCTGTCGTCACGGTTCCAGTCTGTCGATCCGACAAGACCGGTGCACCGCGCTCACGGAGTATGGGGTGCCGGTAAGAACGCTGTCACCAGCGTTCTTACCGGCACCCTAGTATGTGCCAGAACCGACAGGGAGTCGCTGACGGAAGGATCGGCGGTCTGGGGAGTCAGCTCTCTGCGAGGGCCCCGAACCTTCCGGGATGTGGCCCGGGGGCCCCACGGGGTGCTCGCGACGGTTGCCGGGGAGGCCAGTCCCAGTGCCTTGTTGTCCTTGCCGTCCAGCATGTGGTTGAGCCAACGTTCATACCAGCTGAGGAAGTTGTGTGCCGAGGAGACGTTCGGAAGCAAGAAGCCGGCCGAGTTGCCCGTGACCACACGGCCGGCGAGGGGACCGGTCACTCCGATGAGGCACAGATCTCTCGTCTCCGAGACCCTACCGATCTGCTGGGCAAAGACACATCCGGGGGCCTGGACGGGACCTGCCCGGTGCCGATGGCCGGCGTGGTGGCGCTCATCCTGCCCGGCCCGCACGCCACCCGTGCCCCGGGCGGCGACCGCGCTGCGCGCGATGGCCCGCCCCGCCACGCACGCCGGCATCCCCTCCACCTTGATCGCCGACCCCGCGTCGCCGGCCGTACCCGCAGCTTCGGCAGGACCGGCCGCCGCTCCGCCGCCCGGCGCCGGAAGGCCCCGGGCGGCGTGCTGACCAGCTCGGTGAAAAGGGTGATGAACGTGCCGCTGCCGGTGCGGCTCCCGCGAACACGCCCTCGCCGGTGGCCGGACCTCCCGCTTTCTCTCGTCGTCTACCGCATCGTGCGCCGCAGCCTCCGTCGGCTCACGGGGCGGGAGGAACGCGCGCAGGCCAGGCGGCTTACGTGGAGCCGGGCGTTCTTCAGCCGACGGTCGCTGCTGCGCACCGCCATCCGCAAGAACCGCAGGTACTGCAACAACCGTCCGCGCTACGTCCTGCAGGTGCAGGAGACAGCCACGCCGGGGGCCCGGGTCGTCCGGTTGCGCGGGCCCCCGGAGCTGGAACGCTGAGACGGTCAGCGGGTGTCGGTGCGCTTTTCGAGGCGGGTGCCCTGGCGAAGAGTGATCGACATGAGGTCGCTCGGGGTGTCCAGTTCCAGGCGGTGCCAGCGGCCGCGGGGAACGATCACGGCGGTACCTGCTTGCAGTTGCACTGCCGCAGCCGATTCGTCGAATCCGGTGGGACGGAAGTAGAGGCGAGCCGAGCCGGCGAGGCAGCAGACCGCCTCCTCTGCCTCGGGGTGCATTTCCCAGTGGTCGGCGTGCACGTCGGCGTCGGTCTCGACATGGAACGCCGCGATCTGCCAGGCGTCGGAGTCGCTGGTCGTCATCTGCCGTTCGGAGGCCCGGACCTTCCCGTCGGGGTAAAAGCGCAGTGCCGAGCCGAACAGGTCGATGGGTGTTGTCATGCTGACGGTGTTCCCTTCAGTTGGGTCTGTGCGGGTTTGGCGGCTCGCGGAGTGGGCGGCGCGGGGCAGTGGCGGGGCAGCACGGCGATTGCCACGGCTGCCGCGAGCAGGAAGAGCGCGGCGGTGACGGCCAGGCCCAGGGCGTAGCCGGCGTTGAGTGCGGCGGGGCTGGTGGCCGCGCCGGTGTGGTGTGCCGCGAGGGTCGCGAGGACGGCCAGGCCGACGCAACCGCCCAGTTGGCGGGAGCTGTTGAAGACGCCGGAGGCCATGCCGGCTTCGCGGGGGGTGACGCCGGTGGTCGCGGCGGCGGCGACCGGGGCCAGGACCAGTCCGGTACCGACGCTGGTGAGGACGGACGGTCCGAGTACGTCGGCGAGGAAGCTTCCGTCCGCTCGGACGGAAGCGAACCAGGCCAGTCCCGCTGCCGCCAGCAGAGCTCCGGGCACCAGGGATACGCGCGGGGAGCGGGAGGAAGTGATCCGTGTCGCGGCGATGGTGCCCGCGACCAGGCCGGCGGAGAAGGGCAGGAAGGCGGCGCCGGTAGCGGCGGCGCCCAGGCCCAGGACCTGCTGCATGTACAGGGACACGAAGTAGAAGGCGGTGAACTGCCCGGCCGCCGCGAGGAACACCAGCACATTGGCACCGGCGATCCAACGGCTGCGCAGGAGCCCGAGGCGCAGGAGCGGCGCGGGGGTCCTTGATTCGGTGACGGCGAAGGCGGCCAGCAGGACGGCCGCGGCGGCGAGGGTCACCAGCGTCGCCGGGGAGGCCCATCCCGGGGAGTCGCCGCGTACGACGGCGAACACCAGCAGCCCGATTCCGCCGGTCGCGAGGACGGCGCCGAGCACATCCGGCTTCTCGCGCCGGGCGGGGGGCGGATCGGCGGGCACGCCCAGGGGGACCAGCGCGAGAGCGGCCGCGACGATCGGCAGGTTGACGAGCATGACCCACCGCCAGCCCGCGTACTGCGTCAGGATCCCTCCCGCCAGCACCCCCAGTGCGCCGCCCGCGGCGTTCACCGCGCTCCACACCCCGAGCGCGCGGGTGCGCTGAGGGCCCTCGGGGAAGGTGGTGGTCAGCATGGCCAGGGCGGCCGGAGCGGCTGCGGCGGCACCCAGTCCCTGGCCGGCACGGGCGGCGATCAGTTGCCAGGGCGTCTGGGCGAGCCCGCCGGCCAGTGAGCACAGCCCGAAGATCACCAGGCCCAGTACGAAGAGCCGACGCCGGCCGTACAGGTCGCAGGCGCGGCCGCCCAGCAGCAGAAGCCCGCCGAACGTCAGCGCGTAGACGTGCACTACCCAGGACAGATCGAGCGGGGCAAATCCCAGTGCGGTGCGGATCGCGGGCAGCGCCACGTTGACCACCGACATGTCGAGGGCCACGACGAACTGTGCGACGGCGACCGCGGCCAGCACAGCGCCTGGGCGCCCTCCTAAATTTCTATACATGTAAGAAAAGTAGCGGTGGATGTGCCTCGGTGTCGATCCCCCGGGCGATGGCGGGCGCGCCACAACCACCCCACCGCGCAAGCTCCTCGGCCGACCTGCCCGTATCTCGCGTGAGCGTTCGGGCCGCCGGCGTGATCCTCCTGCTGTCCGGCCGCTCCGCCGCCCCCCGGAGGTGCCGAGCCCCGTGTCGCTGCCGAAAGCGGGCAGATCTGTGCGCATTTGATGCAGGTGTGCGGAGAAAAGTGACGAACAGTCGTTACGGAATATGTTGCTCCGCTTGAGTGGTGGGTCTCGCGCGTGCGCCGGGTGGTGCGCCGGTGCGCAGGCGTCGCCGTGCCGCCGAGTTGGGCGGGTGGGTGTAGGGGGCACCGGTTGTCAGGGCCGCGGTGGCTGGATTTGTGTGTGGTGTGCAGGCGACCGTGACAGAAATGTCTGCTTCCGGTAACCGGGTTCGGCGGGGGCTGCAGTGGAGCGGGTGCCGGGCCGAGAGTGGGGCCCTCGGCTCATTCCGGGCCGGGAAAACGCACCACTGCTCCTCCCTGTTTCGGCCGGTGGGGCAGTGTTCTTGAGGGAGTGTCACCCATGTCGTCTGCTTCTTCCTCCGTCCGCCGTATCGCCGCGACCGTCCTGGCCGCCGGGGCCGTGGTCGGTGCGGCCGCGCTGCCGGCCGCCGCGCAGGACCACGCTCCCCGCCAGCACCCGCGGGTGGAGATCAGCCGGGTCCAGGCCGACAGCCCCGGACGCGACGACCACTCCAACCGCTCCCTGAACAACGAGTGGGTGGAAATCACCAACACCACCCGCGACGCCATCAACCTCCGCGGCTGGACCCTGCGCGACGCCGACGGCAACCGCTACCGCTTCGACAACATCCGCATCAACAGCCACGCCACCATCCGCATCCACACCGGAAGCGGGCACAACAACCGCACCGACCTCTACCAGGGCAGCCGTGAATACATCTGGGGCAACAAGGGCGACACCGCCACCCTGCGCGACGACCACAACCGCGTCGTCGACACCGAGACCTGGGGCCGCCGCCACTGACCCCGCCACGGCGCATCGTGCGCGGGCCTGCCTGCGGTGATCCACGGACAGGCTCGCGCAGCAGAAGCCGCTGACCGTTTCACAGACGGGGGCCGCCACCCTCACCGGGTGGCGGCCCGCACTGCTGTGCTTCGGGCTCTGCCGGCCTCCGGGGTCCACACGGCGGGTCCGTCAGCGTGCCACCCGATGAGGCGATCAAGGGGGCTTCATGCCCCCCACACCGGCCGGCCGTCGGTGCGCCACCCTCCACCAGAGCCCACCGTCGCGGGCGGCTCTTGCCGGTCGGTGGAATTGGCCGAATTCGGGGGCTGGCGCGAACCGCCGTGCCTCAGGAGGATTCTCTCCGGCCGCACGGGCCGGTCTGGAGGGCGGGGAGCTGATGAGAGTACTTCGGAGAGGCTTACGGGACAGGTGGGTCGGGGCGTTGGCGCGCGGCGCGGTCGCGGTGTCGCTGACGTGTACCGGGGTCGCGATGGCCCCCACGGCGGTGGCGCACGCCACATCGGCCGCGTGCTCGACGGACACCGGGGCCACGGGCCTGGCGAGTTCGCCGGTGGCAGGCACTCTGGTGTCCGTGGAGCGTGCAGATGGCCGGATCGCGCAGCTCCAGCTCTTCTACGACGCCACTGCGACCGGAGGCCTGCCCTTCGTCTGGCATCGCGAGCAGAACGGACCGGGCGGCGCGTACGGGGGGTGGCAGCGGGTGAGCGCGGCGACCGTGGGCCCGAAGAGCTACGCCATGACGGCGATCGAGAACTCTGCGGGCAAGCTGGAGCTGCTGTTCTCCACCTACGGTTCGTTCTGCCACACGGTGGAGGGTGGTGGTGGTGGTGCGGGCGGCTGGAGCGCGGCGGACGATTTCGGCCTCGCGCCGACGCCGTACCACGGCGGAGTCGTGCTGTTCAAGGAGCAGGACGGCAGCATCGACGCCTTCGCCTCCGGGGCGTACGGCGGCGGCTCGATGGAGCGGCGCCATCAGCAGAACGCGGGCGCCGGCTGGGGCCCGAAGCAGTCGATGGGCCAGGTGCCGGACGCCGGCGTGGGCCTGAGCCAGCCGAGCAGCGTGCAACAACTGCCCGATGGCAGGCTGCACGTGGCGGCACGCGAGTGGAACAGGGACCGCACGTGGGAGACCTGGCAGTCGGCGCCGGGCGGTGGCTGGGGGCCCTGGCAGCCGGCGGCCCCGGGCGCCGCACCACCCCTGCGGGCCGCCGCTGCCACAGCCGAGGCCACCACGGCAGACAGCGCCGCCGCCGGCCCGCGGCCGAAGGCGGACGCAGCTCCTGCCTCCCGGACGGCGTCATAGGCACGTTCGCGATCGCAGGCGGGCCGGCCGAGGACCCGTCCGGGTGCGGCAGCGCGGCCGGAACCGCCACGTTCCACTTGACCGGGGCACGCAAGGCCACAACCAGGGCGAGGGGGCGCTTTCCGGCCATCGCGCCGCCCTACCGCCGCCCGCGCCCGGCCTCGCGCCACATGGGCCAGAGGTTCGGTCCGCCGTCGGGCAGCCGGATCTCCCCGGTGACGCGGAAGCCGAGACCCTCGTAGAACGGGATGTTCGAGGCCATGCTGGACTCCAGGTAGGCCGGCTGCCCGAGCCGGTCGCACCGGGCCAGCTGCTCCCGCACCAGCGCCGAGCCGACTCCCGTTCCCTGGAACGCCGGATCGGTCCCCAAGGTCGGCAGATACCAGTGCGGGGTGTCCGGGTGGGCCTCCTCCAGCGCGTTCTGGACGCCCGCCGCCCGCGACAGCCCCCGCGCGCCGAACACGTACGCGTAGCGCGGCACCGTCGCCAGCTCCCGCGCGGCGCCGGGCTGGCGGCGTCCGGGCCCCGACCAGAGCGCTGCCGCCAGCAGCTGTCCGCCACCGGTCGCGGCCACCCGTACGGCGCCCGCCCGCGGCCGCTGCCGGCGCTGGAGCAGCTCGAAGAAGCGGGCCGTCCTGCGGGCCCGGCTGCCGCGATCGGGGAACATCCAGGCCATGACCGCGTCGTCCGCGAAGGCCAGGGCGAGGAGGGCGGACACCGCCCCCGACTCGGCCCGCCGCGCACACCGGATGCCGTAGACGGCGGCGGGTCGTTCTGTCCCCGCGTTCATGACGCCACCGTAGGCAGCGGGCCCCCGGCCTTCCCGGGCCGTCCGGCGGACACGCCGCGCGGATCCCCCGGCCGTCCGGAACACGGCGGCGGGGGCGGCTCCCGTCCCGGACACCGAGGAGGGGGAGGAGGACGTCAGGCGAGGCCCGAGGCGATGGCGCGGCGGACGGCATCCGGACGGTCACGGATCCCGGCCTTGGCGAACAGGTTGTTGATGTGCGTCTTGACCGTGGCCTCGCTGATGAAGAGCCGCTCGGCGATGCCCCGGTTGGGCAGGCCCTGCCCGATCAGGGCGAGTACCTCGCGTTCGCGGGGGGTGAGGTCCTCGGGCAGCGGCTGGGCCGGCGCGGGCGTCTTGATCCTGACGGTGGCGAGCAGGCGGTCCTGGACCTCGCGGTCGAGTACGGACTGGCCGGCGGCCGCGGCCCTGATCGCGCGGGTGATGTCCTGGCGTCCGGCGTTCTTGGTCAGATAGCCGCGGGCTCCCGCGCCCAGCGCGCCCAGGATCGAGTCGTCGTCGGCGAAGGTGGTCAGGACGACCACCGCGACCTCCGGGTGCTCCCCGGCCAGTCGGCGGGTCGTCTCGATGCCGTCCATGACGGGCATCCTCAGGTCCATCAGCACCACGTCCACCGGGCCGTCGGCGACGGCCGCCAGCACCTCGGTGCCGTTCGCGGCGGCTGCGACGACCTCGATGCCCTCGGCCAGGGCGAGGACCGCGGCGAGGGGTTCGCGGACGGCGGCCTGATCGTCGGCGACCACCACCCTCAACCGCTCCTGCTCCTGCCCCTGCTGCTGCTCTGCTGCTCGTCCGGTCATTGCGGGATCACTGCCTCCACTTGCCAGTCGCCCTGGTGCGGGCCTTCGGTGACCGGGCCCGCGGTGAGCGTTCCCCCCAGGAGGGCGACGCGTTCGCGCATGCCGATCAGTCCCATCCCGCTGCCCGCACCCGGGGCCGCCCGACGGGTGGCGGGGCGGTTGCGGATCCTCAGTACGGTCGACGCCGGGGTGAACGCCAGCTCCATGGCGACGGCTCCCCCGGGAGCGTGCCGGGCCGCGTTGGTCAGGGCCTCCTGGGCGATCCTCAGCAGGTTCCGGACCGCCCGGGCGGGCACCTCGCGCACTGTCCCGGTGACGGTGACGGTGAGGGCGTCGCGGTGGCCCGAGGACGCGAGCATCGCGGTGAGCGTCTCGCGCAGCGGCAGCGCGTCCTCACGCAGGGCGTGCACGGTCCACTGTGCCTGCCTCAGGCTCTCCTTGACCAGGCTGTGGGCCTTGCTGTGGGCCTCGCGGACCTTGTCGAGGTCGCCCGTGTCGATCAGCGCGTCCGCCAGTTCCAGCTGCATGTTGATCCCGGCGAGCGAGTGGGCCAGGACGTCGTGCACGTCCCGGGCGATCCGGCCGCGCTCGGTCAGCACGGCGGTGCGCGCCTCGGCCCGCGCGGCGCGTTCGGCCGACTCCGCCGCGTCGATCGCCGCCCGTACGGCCTGCCGCTGGCTGCGGTTGACGATGCCGATCAGGACCGGGGCGCCGGCGGCGAGGCCGAACATCCACGGCAGCAGCTCGTGCCCCGGCCCGAGGCGCAGGTACAGCACGGCGCCGCAGAGCAGGCTGCAGAACCCGGCCAGGACGAGGGCGGGTCGGGTCTCCAGCCGGTATCCGATGTGACCGGCGAGGAAGAACGCGAAGAGGTAGCCCGTCCCGCTGCTGCTCAGGCCGATCAGGGCGGCCGCCGCGACGACCCCGAACGTGAGCCAGACGAGGGCCAGGCGCGGGGAGACCCTGTGCTCGGGAAGCCGCCGGGCCAGCAGCGCCGCGGAGTTGACCACGAGGAGGAGGGCCACCGCCAGACCCCGGCCGCTGAGGCCCAGGGGCCGGATCGTCAGGATTCCCGCGACGACGACCGCGAGGGACACCACCCACTGCACGCGCGGGTCGTGCCCGGGGACGGGGCGCGCGCCCGCACCCCGGCCGGTGTCCTCGCCGGGGGACGGGGCGCTCTCGTCTGCGGGCACAGCCCGAAGATACGGCACGCTCAGGCCGTGCGGCCGAGTACGGGCAGGGCAGTGGCAGCCCGCACCGTCCGGCTGCGTACGAAGATCGTGGCCACCCGGGTGACGACCTCGGTGAGCGCCATCAGGACGAAGGCCGTGACCCATGCCTGCTGGCTGGTGATGTGGTGCGCGAGGCTGAACCGGGCCACGTCGTCGGCGCCGCCGCCGTGCTCCACCCACGTCTGGAACCCCATCCGCGCCCCCATGCCCACGATCCACAGGACCGCCGACACGGCACCCGCCTTGATCAGGAGGTTTCCGTGGAGGGCGCGGATCCGGGTGTAGATCCCCCCGGCGATGCCCAGTGCGGCGCCCACCGCCGTCAGGGCCGCGATCAGGACGAGGTCGTTGCCGTCGGTGGGGACGGAGTCCAGGTACGAGTACCCCACGAAGGCCACGATCCCCAGCGGCAGCAGGAAGGTCTTGCGGTCGAGACGGCCTTCCCGCAGTTGCCGGAAGACGATCAGGACGAGGGCGATATCGGTGATCCACTCGGTTGCTGTCATGCCCTCCAGACTGCTGCGAGACCGCTCGCCGCACCTGGACCCGGGGGTGGAGAAGCGGGTGGAGATCCGCCGGGACCTTCGCGCGACGCGGAAAAAGAAGCGCGCTCCTCAGTCCGGGTCTGGCTCCCATGATGCCGCCCGGCTTGAGGGTGGGCAGGGAACGCGGACCGTAGTCGTTGCTGACGGTGTCCAGCACCGCGTCGATGCCGCGCAGAGCCGAGAAGTCCTCCACCGTGTAGTCGATCAGCTCGTCGGCCCCGGGTCCGCGCAGGTAGTCGTGCTTGGCGGCGCGGGCCGTGCCGATGACGTACGCGCCCCGGGCCTTGGCGATCTGCACGGCGAGGTGGCCGACGCCGCCGGCCGCGCCGTGGATCAGTACCCGCTGGCCGGAGCGCACGTCGGAGAGGGTGACCATGGCCTGGTAGGCGGTGAAGCCGGAGATCGGCAGCGCGGCCGAGCCGACGTGGTCGAGGGTGCGCGGCTTGGGCGCGATCCGGTCTTCGGCCACCACCACGTGGTCGGCGTGGCTGCCCTGCGGCGGGACGGTCCAGCCGTAGACCTCCTCGCCCACCGCGAAGCGGGCCACGCCCTCGCCGACGACCTCCACCGTGCCGCTGAACTCGTGGCCGAGCACGAACGGCGGCGGGCCGAAGAAGTCCACCTTGCCGATCCGGACCTTCCAGTCCGCGGGGTTCATACCGGTGGCCCGTACGCGCACCAGGACCTCGCCGGGGCCCGGGGAAGGAAGGGGTACCTCGACGATTTCCAGCACGTCGGAGCCGCCGATGGTCTGCTGTGTGATCACCCGTGTCGTCGTCGTGCGGAACATTCTGCGCTTGATGATCATGAGAGGGAAACAGGGTTTGATCTCCGGCCTGACACGAAACGCACCGTCCGGTACGGCGATGTCCGCGCGCAACCGCCACCTTCAACGACCGTGCAGGGACCACGGCCCAGAACGCCGACACCGACACCGTCGTGTCCCCGCTGAACAACCCACTGGTAAACAACGCCGCGGGAAAGGACGGATGATCCCGCGTCAGTCGACGAGGGTCTGGCGGGCCAGCAGTTCGGAACGGACGAGTTCCAGGAGGCGGCCCGTCCAGTTGCGGCCCCGGCCCCCGTTCTCGCCCCAGAAGCCCGAGTCGGCGTCGTCGTAGAGCACGGTCGCGTCACCCGTGGCCAGCAGGATCGCCGCGAGGCCGGGGTGCTGCTCGTACTTGGCGCGCAGCAGGCGGGCCATGACCGCCGTCCGGACCTGCTCCCAGCCCTCGCGCCGCGGCCCCGCGGCCGCGAGCGTACGGGCCTTCGCGCCCGACTCCGCCGCCACGACCGCGCTCCGGGCCTCCGGTTCGGCGACGGAACGGGCCCAGTAGGCGTGCGCCACCGACGGGTAGGTGACGTCGCCGACGGTGATCGGGGCGGGGTAGTCGTTGCGCAGGGCCTTCTTGCCCGGGTCTTCGAGCGCGCGCCGGGGATACGAGTGGTAGATCTTGACCGCGGGGGCGAAGGACTCGGCCGGCCCGTCGGCCGGCACCCGCGAAGGGGCCTTCGCGAGCCACTGTTCGCGTTCCTCGAAGTAGGCGACGGCCTCGTCGTACTCCTCCTGCGTGACCGTTTCCCCGGGCTCGTCCGCGGTCCGGCCGCCGGGCCCGGCCACCAGCACCCGGAGGGGGTGGTCCTTGCGGTCCATGTCGCCGAGCGCGTAGAGCCGTACGGTTTCGGGGACGGCCAGGTAGGCGGTGCGGGCGGCGGCCCGGTTGGCCTCCGTACGGTCCGCCATGAAGACGTCCACCGCGGCGAGGCAGCGGGCGGTCGAGTCGGGGCGGCCGTTCAGCTCGTCGACGGTGTCGCGGACTTCGGCGAGCAGCAGGTCCGGAGTCAGCCAGGTGCTCGGTTCGCCGAAGGTCCACGAGGCCAGGTGGTGCGCGGAGGCGCGTCCGCCGTCCGGAAGGCTGGTGGCCACCCATCCGCAGCGGAGCTTCTGCTCGAACTCTTCGAGGGTGACCAGCTCCCAGCAGTCGACGAGACCGTCCGCGTAGATGAAGAGGTCGGTGAGGAAGTAGGAGCCGCCGTTGCATATGAAGGCGTGCCGCCAGGTGCCGGGAATGCGGACGCCGTCCGCCGTGCGATGGGTGATCCGATTGCCGATCATGGCGTGATGATGCCGGACGAACCGGCCGGGAAGCACCTCGATTGCGCGTCGAGGGCGGCGTGTGATGATGTGCGTCCACTCCGGGGAGGCGATGGTGCTGAGAAGGGGCGCGCGGTGGGCCGCGGGCGCGATGGCCGCGCTCTGCATGGTGCTGCTCCTGGGCCCCAGCGCACCGACCCGTGGCCTGCCCCTCGCCAGGCCGCTGCCGTCCGATGCGCCCGGGGAGGTCGTACCGGACCGGGTCGGCACGTGGAACATCTGCAATCCGTGCGGTGGGAGCGGGCTGAACTTCGGCCGCGCGAGGGAGATCGCCACGGCCGCGCCGCAGGTCATCGGCCTGCAGGAGGCGTGTGTACGGGACGTCGAGGAGATCCGCAGCTACCTGGCGGAGGTCTACGGGCTGCTCTACCGGGTCGAGTACGGGTCGGTCCTGCGGAACTGGAACCGCTGCGGGGGGCTGCCGTGGCGGCCGGGCGGTTTCGGCCAGGCGATCCTCTCGGCGGCGCCGATGACGGACCGGGTGAGCGCCGAATACCCCGACGGCGGCTCCGAGGAACGCGGTTACCTGGCCGTCACCACGCTGGTGGGCGGCCGGCCCGTCCGCGTCTTCGACACCCACCTCGCCGAACGCCGGCAGGGGGAGGTGCGGACGGGCCAGGTGGAGGTGCTGGCCACGGCAGTCGCCCGTCACGACCGTGCGATCGTCCTCGGCGACTTCAACGCCGTGCCGGACGCGCCCGAGCTCGGCCCGATGTGGGCCCTGGCCCGGGACACGGACCCCGGCTGCCGCCCCTCGACCGCAGGCGCCGGCGCCGATGCCTGCACGGCGACCACCGACTGGAACAGCAAGTTCGACTACGTGTTCCTGCGCGGCATCACCCCGCGCACGCACCGCGTCCGCCCCAGCCCGTACTCGGACCACCACCTGCTGCACACCGACCTGAACGGGGGCCGGGCCGTGGCTGCCGGCCGCGACGTGCCTACCGGTCCTTGACGAAGGCCGCGGCCGCCGTGCTCAGGGTGAGGCTGGTGCCCAGGACCACGACGAGGGTGATCGTGGCGAGGACGCCGCCGGGGGCGCCGGGGCGGGGCCCCAGGCGGATCGGCACGTCGCCCCGCGGGTCCCGGGTGACTTGCACCGTCGACCCGACGGCCGGTGCGTGGGCGCCCTTGAGTTCGAGGCGGGGCCTGCCGCCGCCGGGGAGCTCCAGGCCGATCGACGTGACCTGGTCGTAGACGCCGCTCATGGGGTCGGAGGTACGGATCCACTCCGTCACCACAGCCTGCTCGGTCACGCCCTGATCGTGCATCCGCTGGTCCTCGCTCATGTCGGAGCGCAGGATGAACAGCAGGAGCCACGAGATGTTCAGGAACATCAGCACCAATGCGAGCGGAGCGGCTTCCTTGACCAGGAGCGGGAAGAGCGCCCAGTGGGTGGCGCCGATGACCAGGAACAACAGGCCCGCCCACGGGCTGGGGCCTCCCTCCCACATGGCCCACCCGACGTAGTACATCCCCGCGGGGATCCCCACCAGGACCACCGCCGCTCCGCCGAGCCTGGTCACTTCGGCCATCGCGGGCCCCCTCCGGCTGCCGATACCGCACGGCCCCGACCACCCCCGTGGGACCGCACCCGTGGACGTACCCCGTACGGGCGGGAGGGACGCCGGGTGGGGTCCTGTCCCTGCGCCCCCTGGCGCATTGCGCCGACACGGCCGGACCCCGAAGCCGCCGCCGGACCGGCTGGCGCACCGGCGCACCCGCTGGTCGAATCCGCGAACCGGACCACCCGGGCCGGCACCCACCGGATCGGCGCCGCGATGCGCGGCAAAGCCGCGACGCCGGAGGGGCTCCGCGTCGACCGGTGGCTCGAAGACGAGGAGACGGAGAACCTGGCGGTGACCCGCAAGACGCTTCTCGCCCCACCGCCAACTACCCCGGAGCCGACCGATCCGCCGCCAACCCTGCCGGACCACCCGGCCTGCCAACAGATCCTCACCGTCTTCGCCGACGCCGCCGGGTCGATGCGCGGCCCGCGACCTGTGCGAGCACCCCGCCCACGGGCGTCACCGTGCTGCCCCGGATACCCCGGACCTCGCCGACGCCCGGCCCCAGTCCCGAGCGCAAGCCCCTCCGGCTGACGTCAGGGCTGGCCCGAAACCCCTTGGACGGCACGGGGACCGGCTTGCTGAAATGGGAGACGGCCGCTGTCGGAGTCGAAGGGATGCGGCGATGACCGAGATCAGGCTGCACCTGTCGGTGCGCGGCCTCACTGACGCGGACCTGCCGTTCTGCGGCTGGGCCGGCTCCCCCCAGCACGTGCGCGAGCTCGTCCACCTGATCCGCCGCGCCGAGGCGGGCGAGATCGACTACCTGGCGGTGTGCACGCCGGTCGGGCTCCCGGTGGCGGTCGGCGGCATCGACTACACACTCACGCCCGGCGCCGGCACGCTCTGGCAACTCAGCGTCCACCCGGCCCTGCAGTCCTGCGGGATCGGCACGCTGCTGATCCGCTCCGCCGAGCAGCGGATCGGCGCCCGCGGCCTGACCCGCGCCGAACTCGGCGTCGAGGAGAGCAACCCGCGCGCCCGCACCCTCTACGAACGCCTGGGCTACCGGGCCTTCGGCCGCGAACTCGACTCCTGGGACGTGGAGGCCGAGGACGGCTCGCGCCAGCGGTACGAGACGATGTGCACGCTGATGCGCAAGGACCTGGCGTGACGCTGGATTTCGCGGCGTTCGTCGCCGATGCGACGGCCGACCCGGCCGTCGTCGGGCTGGTCCTCAAGGGCTCCCGGGCCCATGACGGCATGACCACCCGTCACTCCGACCACGACCTCTACGTCATCCTCGCCGACGCCGACGCCGACGCCGACGCCGACGCCGACGCCGACGCCGACGCCGACGCCGACGCCGACGCCGACGCCGACGCCGACGCGGCGAGCGAGCTGGCTGCGCTCGACGGCTACCGCTCCGCGCGGCTCGACCTGGTCGTCACCACCCTCGATCGGTTCCGACGGCCCGCCGACTGGGAGCGGTACGCCATCGCCCGCTCCCGAGTGCTGCTCGACCGCCGCGACGGAGAGGTCGCCCGGATCGTCGCCGCGATGGGACGGCTCGGCGCCGAGGAGGCCTTCCGGTCCGGCGCCGCCCTGCTGGACGCCTACGCCAACTCGCTCTACCGCTCGGTCAAGAACCACCGCGATGGCAACCCGCTCGCCGGCCACCTCGACGCGGCCGCCAGTGTCGGATTCCTGCTCGACCTGCTCTTCGCCCTGGACCGCAGACCGCGCCCCTACAACAAGTACCTGGCCTGGGAGCTGGACCGGTTCCCGCTGTCCGGCTGGGAGAGCGCCGCGCTGCTGGACACCGTCGCCCGGATCACCGCGACCGGCGAAGTGGCGTCGCAGCAGCGGCTCTTCGCCCGGGTCGAGGCGGCTGCCCGGGCCGCCGGCCACGCGGCGGTACTGGACGCCTGGGGCGAGGACCTGCTATTGATGCGGCCCCACCCGGACTCCCCGGCCCGCCCGTCCTCCTGCCCCGGGCCGACAGCCGAACCAGGTAAAGCGGCTCGGAATATCATCAAATGATCATTTGGGGCGCCAAGAGGTTGGTGCGACTGGACTACTGCGCCCAGCGTCCCATGGCCGGCGCGGTGCCGATCAGGCACTCGATGTCGGTCGGGAAGCCAACGAGGGCGTGGGCGGTCAGGCGCAGGTGGCCCTCAAGACAGACCAGGTTGTCCTGACTCTCGCCGACGAGAATGAGCGGAGGAAACCGCTCGCCCATGATGAGCGCGCGGGCCGCGTCGACGAACGGTTCGTTGGGCACGTCGAACGCCCGTAGCCCCGCCTTGATGCGTACGGCCGCGTCGGCCGGCCGGCGGCTGCCACCCGACAGTTCGACCCAGAAGGAATAGTCGATGTAGCGCACGCCGGCCGCCTCGTCGGCGGACAGGAGTGCCCTGGTCCACGTGACGTGAGTGGGGAAGTTCTCGAACAGGTCGCGGTTCTCGCCGTAGCCGCGCGTCACAGCGAGCAGAGTACGACGTGCGGAGTTCGCTCCAGCGTCGGAGAGGTCCGGATACGTCAGCAACTGCTCGGCCTGCCCGGCTGCCGCCAGGTGAGACCGGAGGTTCCGGCCGAACCTCCGGCTGGACAGCTCGGCGCTCAAGAAGCAGGCGACCATCTCGTCCTCACTGCTCGTACCCAGTACCTGCACGACCGTCAGCATAGGATCGACTTCATTCGCCCGGCACCGCCCGGGCAACTCCGTCACTCCGCGCCACCGGCCCACCTGGCCCAAGCCGGGGGTCGAATCGGGTAGAGCGGTTCAGAACGTCCTCTGGCGGGCCGACCGCGACAACCCCGTTGGCCAGGCACACACGGCGGGCGGCGTAGCAGTCGGGTACCGACGCCCTGCCCCGGTTCCGATCTCGATGACGCGGGCCGGTGACGCGGCGACGGCGGATGTTGCGGTGTCCGGCGGTGTGGTCCACGTCACCGGCGGTGTGGTTCACGACTCCCGTGTGAACGGTGGGTCCGCGGTGCACTCTGGACCCGACCCCGCCGGTTCAGGGTGTGTCGCCTTCCCAGCGGAAGGGTCCTTCCGGGTCGGCTTCGGAAGGGCTGTACAGGGCTCGGCCGCCGGGCCCGTACAGCCCGCGGTCGGTGATCAGGAGTACGCCCTCCGCCCACTCCCGCAGGGAAAGGCTGGTCACGTCGAGGAGCTGACCGTCCAGGGGGCCACCCGCCAGCCTCACGTACACCCGGCCCGGGGCGGGCCGGACCACGTGGCCCTCGTCGCCGCAGTACACCCGGTCATCAGTCGTGCTCATCCCGCCGCCTGCCCTTTCCTGTCCCGGGTCCACTGCCCGAGCATGAATCCCCGCACTCCACTTCCGGTGGACGGCCGACAGGGGAACGCCAGACCACTTCGGGCCATCATCGCCTACCCGGGCGGGTGGGTGTGTTCGGGCCGCGTAATGGCGGAGGCGGGGGTCCGGCCTGCCGCGGGCTGGGGCCAGTACCGTTCCGCGCACACCACGAGCGAGGCCGTCCACACCTTCGACACCACCAATCCGGCCCTCGTGGCCCCCGAAGCCACCGCCGTGTTCACCGGGACGGGTCGTGGAGGACCTCGGCCGGCGCACCGTGGAGGGCCTGCCCTCCGACGCCTGCCGTGTCCGCGTCGACCGCGTCCTCAAGGGCAACGCCTCGGGGGAGATGCTGGTCAGCCAGAGCGACGAGACCGAGCACAAGTACCTTGTGGGCCAGAGCTACATGTGGGCCACCAACCCCGCCACCCGCCCCGAGGAAGGGGTGGCCCAGCTCTACGACGCCGACCCCCGCCCAGCCGGCGAGGCGGACATTGCCACCTGGACATCCGCCCTGGATCACGCCCGGTAGACCGTACGCCCCAGCCTGGTACCTCCGCACGGGCCGGCCTAATGCGGCACCGAGCACCCGCTGGTCTTGAGCAGGGGTTGTTGCTGCCGAACACATGGACGGGGTACCGAACTCGTCGACTACGTCGGTCCACACGCGGTCCCCGTCTGCCCCTGAGTTCGGGCTACGGATCCTCCGGATGCCCTGCACCCAGGGAAGACCGGGATCGAGTGCGCCTGCTGGCGGCCGGGTATTGAGGGCGCCGGCGGTCACCGCTCTGGAGTACCCCGACTCCGGCTGAACTCGCGGGGCCGACCGGAGCGTGTTCTGGAAGGAGCAAGGCAGCAGGGCACGTAAGGGTCTCTAGGCCGGCTCGTGGGTTTCTACTCCCTGGTGCTTGAGCCCGCAGAGGTGGACTTGGCGTTCGTGTCCGACGAGGCGCAGGGGACGGGGGTGGGGGGACTGCTCATGGAGCACATGCTCGATCAGGCGCAGAGTGAGGGCCTGACCGGTGTGCGTGTCGTGTCGCCCCCCCGGCGGACCGGTTCTACCTGCGCATGGGCGCTGAGCGGGTCGGTGTGGTCGCCCCCACGTCGCCGAAGGCCAGGTGGGAACGTCCGGAGCTGCGATTCGCCGTGTACCGCCAACGTGTCACCGGCGCCGTGCCCACAGCCGTTCGTTACCGAGGCCGTTGGGAAAGCTCCCACATGGACCGGCACCCCGTCATCCATCGTCTCCCGCACCCACATCCGACCCGCGTGTCAAGGGAATCGGGACCGTGCGGCCACCTCCACCACGGTGACGCGGTGGCAGCCGGCGTTCGACGGAATTGCCCGGGCACCTGGCTGCGCAGTCCCGGCACCGCCGCCTCGGTGACCGCCGCCACGCGCCGAACTCGCTCTACCGGACGAGGAACCTGGTGACCTGCCGCGCCACGCTCTCCGGGTCGGCATCCGCCGGGAGCGGGAGCGTGCCGCTGATCTGTAGTGCCGTGAACCCGTGAACCCGTGAACCAGTGACCAGGCAGCCAGCGTGGCGATCTGCTGGTCCCCGTCTTCAGCGCGGGCGGCCAGGAGGGCTGCGCCGCTGCGCAGTGCCTCGGCCGCGCGGGCCCGGGCGGCGGTCAGGTCGGCGGAGTCCGTGCGGCACAGGGCGGGCTGGAACATCACCTCGAAGTGCCCGCGATGGGTCAGTCCGAACCGTACGTAGGCGACACCGACCTCGGTGAAGTCGCCGGTCCGTTCCCACGTGGCGTTGAGCGCGTCGGCGAACAGGTCGAACCCCTCGACGGCCACAGCGGTGAGCAGGCCCGCCTTGTCGCCGAAGTGGTGGGCGGGTGCGGCATGGGAGACCCCGGCTCGTCGGGCAAGGTCGCGCAGGCTCAGTGCGGTGGCACCGGATTCCTCGATGGCCTCGACAGTTGCGGCCAGGAGCGCGCGGGCCCCTCGGACGGACGGATGAGGCGGCGCAGCGGAACCGCCCGCCGCTCACCACAGGCCGCATCGCCGCAGACGGGTGCGGGAGGCGTTCCCTGCGGCTCCCCGCTCGTGGATTCAGGGCGAAAGCATGTCCATCATGACAGGTCAGCGCCGTTTTTCGTAGGACGGAACGCACAGTTCGCGAGGGTTGTCCGATCCGTTCCCCGCCTCTCAGAATCTCCTTCGTGCGTCATCCGGAGACAGGGGGAATGGTGACGATCGATCACGACGCGGTGCTTCGGGCCCGTGTGCTGCTGCTGGGGTCCGGCCGGCCGAGTCGGGCCGAGCTGGTCGGTGCCTACCGGGTTCTGGCCGAGGTGAGTCCGAAGGCGTACGTGCCGAAGTTGGTCGAAGCCCTGCTCGCGCTGCGCCACGAGAGCCGCGATCCGAAGGTGGACGTCGCGCTGACCGCCGAGGCTTCCCGGGCCGCTCGCAGGATGGAGGCCGGGGCGCCGAACCGGGCGGAGCGGTTGCGCTGGGCCCTGGACGCCCACCAGGCATCCTTGTTCGCCCTCGGGCGCAGAGCGGAAGGACGCGCGATCTGTGAGGAGCTGGCCGCGGCCGGCCGGAGCGAGCCTCTGGCGAGCGTTCTGGCCGAGGAGGGGCGCTTCAGGGAGGCCGCGGAGCTCGACGAAGAGGCCGCCCGGAACGGGATTCCGGAGCACTCCTTCTGGAGCATGGTCCGGTGGGCGGCGAACCTGGAGGGCGCCGGGCTCCACGACGCCGCAACGACCGTCTTCAGCGAACTCCTTGAGGAGACCCGGCGCGAGGCAGCCGAACAGCGCACCGCTCTGGCGATACTCACCTGGGAGTTGGTTCACTTCTCCCGGATGCGGGACACCGTCGGGGACGGGGCGGATGCTGCGGCCGCCCGCCGAGAGGCCCTGAGCGTCCTGGAGGAGCTCGCGACCACGGGCGAGCCGAAGAACTGGAGTTGCATCCTCAGGTGGTGGAGAACGCTCTTCGTCCTGTCGGGGCGGGCAGCCGAGCCCGCCGCGAGCCCCGAGTCCCCGATGCCGCCGTTCGGCACGGAGCTCCGATGGTCGCACGACGTGCGGGACGGTTTTCTCGGCATGCTGCCGGGCCTCGAAGCGGAGGCGGCGAGACTGCGCGAGGCCGACCGGCTGCCCGAGCTGGTCGACGTCCAGCGCAGGATCGGCATCCGCGCGGCCGTCCGCGAAGGCGACCACCCCTACCTGTTCGAGGAGCGGTTCACGCCGTACTTCGACGAGGCTGTGACGCTCGCGCGCCGCCTGCCCGACAACCCCGCACGCCTCGCCCGCGCCCTCACCGACCGGTCGATGTTCCTCGTCGCGGCACGATCCTTCGAACCCGCTCATGCCGACTTCGCCGAGGCGGTCGCCCTCCTCCACGACCGCTGATCGCGCCGCCCGGTCGCCGCGTCCCCGTGCCGGGCACGAGGATGCGGGCCAGGCCGTCGCGGTGCCACCGGTACCGCGCCCCGGGCCAATGGCAGCCGATCCCAGCCCTGCTGAAGGCTGGGATCGGCTGCTTCACCTCCGAGTCCGCGTGCCCCGACTCGGCACGATCCGAAGCAGGACCCGGAGGCTGCCGACGGCGGTCGTGGCGATGCCCGCTGAGCACTCCGGCTGGCACAACCCGGCAGGTCGCACGCTCAGCTCGACGCACCCTCCAGACGGCGGCGACTTTGTCGCCGACATCGTCGGCGGTCTTCGCCCAGACGAATGGTCGGGGATGCTCGTTCCGGTCGGTGAGCCAGTCCCGGACATCGCGTTCGAGGGCCTGGTCGGAGCGGTGGACGCCACGCTTGAGCTTCTTCCGAGTGAGCTCGGCGAACCACCGCTCGACCAGGTTCAGTCAGGTCGCGCCGGTCGGCGTGGAGTTGGAGGTGGAACCGTGGGTGGGCAGGCAGCCACCGGGCGTCCCGTGGGTCGCGTAGTCGTCCAGGATGAAATGGACCTGCGGGTCATCCGGAACGGCCCGCCGCATCCCCGCGCGTACAGTCCCGGCATGACGATGTTCCTCCTCGACGGCGGGCCGGTCGCCCCGGACGCCCCGGTCACCCGCACCGGCGGCACACCCCTGGCCCCCGCCGGCACCCCGTGGCCGGCCTGCGCCGCGTGTGCCGCACCCCTGCAGTTCCTCGCCCAGATCCGCCTCGGCGACCTCCCCGGGCACACCACCCCCGCCCCCGGGGTACTGGCCCTGTTCATGTGCGCGAACCGCCCCGGACGGTGCACACAGTGGAGCCCCACCGCGGGCGGCAACCTCGCCCTGCTGCTCCCCGACGGCGGCCTGGAGCCCGTACCGGCCCCCGACGGTGTGGATCGGGAACTCCTCGGACTCGGAGCCGTCCGCGCCGCCGTACCCGCCCGCACGGCACCCGGCACCGCGACGATCCTGGGCCGGTCCGGCGGCAGCCCCGACTGGCTCCAGGACGATGAGACACCCTCCTGTCCCACCTGCGCGCAGCCCATGGCCTTTACCGTTGAACTCACCGAAGGCCCCGACCCCGTCACCGCGATGAACTTCGGCTCCGGCCGCGCCTACGCGCACACCTGCACC
The DNA here is from genome assembly GCF_041862025.1 of Streptomyces sp. AB3(2024). NCBI lineage: Bacteria > Bacillati > Actinomycetota > Actinomycetes > Kitasatosporales > Streptomycetaceae > Streptomyces > Streptomyces sp. AB3(2024). The sequence continues at coordinate 14,055 of NZ_JBGWAB010000017.1, read as the reverse complement.
CCCTGCGGCCGCGCGGCACTCCTGTGGCAGTGCTGACCGCCCCCGACTCCCCACGGCCGGCCTCCACTGCACAGTCCTGCCCGCTCATCCGGGACCCGCAGCCCCAGGACGCCTGTCTACCGGGCTGAACGACCGGTAGCCCGAGGTGGCGTGGGCGATGCCCGCCCTGCCCACGGCCTCGCCAGGGAGGGTCCCGGCTCGACGTCACCGTCCTGAACACGAACCGGACCCGCCCACCGTCTCCCCGCCCACCGGCACGGCTGGCGAGCAGAGCAGCGCGGCGGCGCGTCCCGAACTCCTGCACACCGCCCTCGTCCGGCCCCGCAGACCGTGATGTCGAACCACTGGTAGGAAACTTTCCTATCGGCTACGCTCCCCGACGGCGGCCCGGCACGGTGCCTGATGGCATGGGCATGACGTGCTCAGCGAGAGCTCTGACCCGGCCGCCGTGACGCCGTCCCCTGCTCGCCCCGGGGTTCGGAGGGCGGCGTTCCCCGCACCGGTGTCCAGCTCTCGCCGTTCCCAGGTCAAGGAGTCAGGCATGCACCTGCGCGCCTCCACCCCACCACCCACATCCGGCAGTCGGCTTCGGCCCGCCCTCCTCGTCTTAACCGCGGCGCTCGCCCTCGTCGCCGGGCTCCTCCTGGCCTGGCCCGGCCGGGCGGGAGCCGCGGCCGACCCGCTCATCTCGCGCGGCAGGCCGGCCACCGCCTCGTCCACCGAGAGCTCCTCGCTCGGCGCCGCGAACGCCTTCGACGGCGCCGCCTCGACCCGCTGGGCCAGCGTCGAGGGCAAGGACCCGCAGTGGATCCGCGTCGACCTCGGGGCCGGCGCCACCGTCTCCCGGGTCAAGCTGACCTGGGAGTCCGCCTACGCCAAGGCCTATCGCGTCGAGGTCTCCGCCGACGGCGCGACCTGGACCAAGATCGCCGAAGAGAAGGCCGGCAACGGCGGCACCGACGACCTCGCCGGCCTCTCCGGCAAGGGCAGGTACCTGCGCGTGTACGGCACCGCGCGCGGCACGGCGTACGGCTACTCCCTCTTCGAGGCCGAGGTGTACGGCACCGTCGACGGCGGCCCGCCCCCCGGCGGCGGCGCCTTCACCGTCGTCGCGGCCGGTGACATCGCCGCCCAGTGCACGGCCTCCGACAGCGGCTGCGCGCACCCGAAGACCGCCGCCCTGGCCCGGCAGATCGACCCGAAGTTCTACCTGACGATGGGCGACAACCAGTACGACGACGCCCGGATCGCCGACTTCCGCGCCTACTACGACAAGAGCTGGGGCACCTTCAAGGACAAGACCCACCCCGTGCCCGGCAACCACGAGACGTACGACCCGGCCGGCTCCCTCGCCGGATACAAGGCGTACTTCGGGAACATCGCCTACCCGCAGGGCAAGAGCTACTACAGCTTCGACGAGGGCAACTGGCACTTCATCGCCCTCGACTCCAACGCCTTCGACCAGACGGCCCAGATCGACTGGCTCAAGGCCGACCTCGCCGCCAACGGCAAGCAGTGCATCGCCGCCTACTGGCACCACCCGCTGTACTCCTCGGGCGGACACGGCAACGACCCCGTCTCCAAGCCCGTCTGGAAGATCCTCTACGGAGCCAAGGCCGACCTCGTCCTGAACGGACACGACCACCACTACGAGCGGTTCGCCCCGCAGAACCCCGACGGCAAGGCGGCCGCCGACGGGATCGTGGAGATCGTCGGCGGCATGGGCGGCGCCGAGCCCTACCCGATCGAGCAGGTGCAGCCCAACAGCCAGAAGCGCATCAGCGGCCAGTACGGGGTCCTGAAGCTCGACTTCACGGACTCCGGCTACGGCTGGACCTACGTCGCCGCCGACGGGTCGGTCAAGGACACCAGCCCCAAGTACAGCTGCCACTGATGTACCTGGCCAACACCGGCCGCCCGGACGCGCCGCCCCGCCCCGCCGGGGCCCGGCGGCGCGTCCCCGCCACCGTCGTCGCGCTGGGCGCGGTCAGCCTCGTCACCGACGTCTCCTCCGAGATGGTCACGGCCGTGCTGCCGCTCTACCTCGTCCTCGGCCTCGGCCTCTCACCCCTCCAATTCGGCTTCCTGGACGGCATGTTCAACGGGGCCACCGCCCTCGTCCGGCTCCTCGGTGGCCGCCTCGCCGACCGCGGCGGCCACCACAAACGCGTCGCCGGCGCCGGCTACCTCCTCTCCGCCCTCTCCCGGCTCGGGCTGCTCCTCGCCGGCGGCGCCACCGCGGGGATCGCCGCCTCACTCGCCGCCGACCGACTCGGCAAGGGCGTGCGCACCGCCCCGCGCGACGCGCTGATCTCGCTCAGCGGCCCGCCGGAGACACTGGGCCGGGCCTTCGGAGTGCACCGCGCCATGGACACCACCGGTGCACTCCTCGGTCCGCTCGCAGCCTTCGCCGTGCTGTGGGCCACCGCCGACGCCTACGACGCGGTGTTCGCCGTCAGCTTCTGCACGGGCCTGCTCGGTGTGCTCCTCCTCGTCCTGTACGTCCCCTCCGCCGCCCCCGCACCACCGATCCGGTCAACACCCCTCCACCGTCGTGCACTTCGGGACCCCGCCTTCCGCCGGATCCTGTACGCCGCCTCCCTGCTCGGAGCCGCCACCATCGGCGACTCCTTCCTCTACCTGCTCATCCAGCGCGGCCTCGACCTGCCGCCCGCCCTCTTCCCCCTGCTGCCGCTCGGCGCCGCCACCGGATACCTCGTGCTCGCCGTCCCGGCCGGCCGGATCGCCGACCGCGTCGGGCGCCGGCTGCCGTTCCTGGCCGGACACCTCGCGCTGCTCGGCGCGTACGCCGTCCTGCTGTTGCCCGTTGCCTGGCCCACCGCGATCGCGGTACTGGCGCTCCTCGGCGTCTTCTACGCCTCCACCGACGGGGTCCTGATGGCCTTGGCCGGCCCCGTGCTGCACGCGCACCGCCGGGCCGGCGGGCTGGCGGTGCTCCAGACCGGCCAGGCACTGGCCCGGCTGCTGGGCGCGGCGGGCTTCGGGGCCGCCTGGACCTTCTGGGGGCAGGGGCCCGCCCTGTGGACGGCGGCGCTCGCGCTCGCGGGCGCGCTCGCGGCCGCCTGGCACATCCTGCCCGCTCCCGTATCCGCTCCCGCTTCCGCCCACGACGCCCCGGAGGCACCGTGAACCGCCGACCGCCACAGCTCCGCCGCCTCGCCCTCGTCGTACTCTCCGTCCTGGTGCTGGGGGGCGGCTCCCTGGGCTACGTACTGCACGCCAGACACCGCGGCCTGCCGACTGCGACCCTGGACGGATCGTTCAGCCTGGCCGAACCCGGGCTCTACTACCGGGACTCGGCCACCGGACAGGTCGCCCGCCGGAGCGGCACAGGGGGGCCGCCCGCCACGGGAGGCCCCGCCTGCGAGCGCTTCTACGCCGCGGGGGAACGCGCCCTGTGCCTGCGCAAGCTGCCCGGAATCCCGGCCCGTACCCAGGCCCTCGTACTGGACCGGCGGCTGCGCGAGATCAAGCGCGTGACCGTACCCGGCATCCCCAACCGGGCCCGCGTCTCGGCCTCGGGAAACGTACTGTCCTGGACGACCTTCGCGACCGGCGACTCCTACGCCACGACCGCCTTCTCCACCCGGACCTCCATCCTCGACCTGCGCACCGGCTACCTGATCAAATCCATGGAGGAGATCCCGCTGACCATCGACGGGACCCGCTACCACGCCGGCGACGTCAACTACTGGGGAGTGACCTTCGCACGCGACGACAACCGCTTCTACGCCACGGTGTCGACCAAGGGCCGCACCCACCTCGTCGAGGGGGACCTGCGCAACTGGTCCGCGAAGGCCCTGCGCGAAAACGTCGAATGTCCGTCCCTCTCCCCGGACGACACCCGCATCGCCTTCAAGAAGAAGGTCTCCGACGACCCCGCCGCACCCTGGCGGCTCTATGTCCTGGACCTGGCGGACATGCGCGAACACCCGCTCGCGGAAACGCGCAGCGTCGACGACCAGGCGGCCTGGCTGGACGACAAGACCGTCGGCTACGCCCTCCCCGGACGGGACGGACGCGCCGCCGACACCTGGTCGGCCCCGGCGGACGGCACGTCCGAACCCCGCCTCCTGATTCCCGGCGGCTCCTCCCCGTCCGCCGTGTCCTGACCTGCCGGGAAGCGTTCGACGGCCCCGCCGAATCCCTTCTGCCGTCGGTGACATCGAATCCACACCGAACCGGAAGGCGCTCACTCGTTCATGAGGCCTCGGCCGAGACCTGAACCATCCGTCCACAACCTCCCGGGGCAATACGGAGGCAGTGCACCGGAGCGCGGCTCGGCGGGTTCGTCATGGCTTCAGCTTGTCGGCCTCCCGGATTTCGTGGAGGTGGATGAGGAGATCGAAGGACTTGGCGATCGCGACGTCGCGGGGCTTCTCGGGGAACTGCGTGCCGATGTTGAGGGTGGGTCGGGCGACGTTCAGCCAGGCGCGCGCGGCGGCCGGGGCCTTGCGGACGTCGAGGTAGAAATCCTGGTAGCGGACCTGGTCAAGGGTGTGCTCGTTCCTCCCGGGCTCGGCGGCGCCCACGGTGAATTTCTTCCAGTCGCCGCCGAGGGCGGCGTCCTTCGACAGGAACGAGCCCTGGTTGAAGGTGAAGCCGATGGGCAGGTAGTTCTTGCCCATGGTCTCCCGCAGGAACGACCCCTGCGTCTTCGAGTACAGCTCGGGGTCGTCGGAGACGTAGCCGACGTGGTTGTTCTGCGCCGACACCAGGATCTTGTCGCCGGTGCGCTTCTGCCACCATGCGACGTTTTGCGCCATCACCTCGTCGCGGAAGCGCTGAAGGCTGTTCAGGGACTCCTGGTCGGCGGGGTTCAAGGTGAGGAACCTGGCGGTCTGGGCGATCGAGCGGGCGTTCTGCTCGGCCCAGTCGAAGGCGTCTGTGCCGGAGCCCTTCTGACTGCTGACCAGTTCCAGACCCTGCTGCGCCTTGGCGGCGAGCTGCTGCCGCTCCGCGAGCGGCTTGGCCAGGTAGGCGAAAACGTCGTCGATGGGCCGCAGGCCGGCGTAGAGCTCGTTCAGCCGCGGGAGGGCCTCGGGGTGGTTCTTTTCCACGTAGCCGGTCACGCGTGCGAAGAACGCGTCATTCAACGAGGGGGCGCCGATGTCGTCGCCCATGAAGTGCACGGGGCGGTCGGGGTGGTCGCGGTTGTGGTTGCGCATCCACTCGATGAGACTCACGAATTCCTCGCGTTCCCAGGGAGAGCCGGCCAGCGTCTGTGCGGCGATCTTGCGGGCATCGCCCTTGCCGGTCTGGAGGTAGTCGTCGATCTGGAGTCCCGCGGACCAGCTCAGCTCCAGGGCGAAGGTGGTGAAGCCCTTCTCCTCGACGAGGTGGCGGAAGACCCGCTCTTTCATGGTGAAGAACTCGTGGGAGCCGTGGGTGGCTTCGCCGAGGCCGACCACCTTGGCGTCGCCGATCATCCCGGACAGGGCGCGCAGGTCGGCCGTGTTCCCGCCGGGCTCGGTCGCACGCAGCGGGTGGGCCGCCTGCTCCAGTACGCGTACCGGGTTCTGCTTCCCACCGGCCGTGGGGACCTCATCGATGGTGACCGCATGGACCGCCACCGGAGTAAGGGCCGCCCCCGCCGCGATCACCACCGTCGCCATCAGCCACCGGCGGCTGATGCGCATGCGCTTCGTGTGAATAGCCATGTGTTCTTGCCCTTCGATCAACTTGCGTGTGAATCTTTGAGAAAAATCAATGCCCGCGATCCCGTTGCCGCCCGCCGAGGCAGCCGCAGTCCCTTCCGGGGCCGGCCCCTCTCCGGGCGGTTTCTCTCGAAGGAAGTCACCGAGCCGGCTTTCGGTGAATCGGTTCATCGGCGCCTGGCCCACCGACACCCGTCCGGTTCCCGGCAGCACCCAGAGGGAGGGATCTCCATGGATGGATGTCTCGTGGAGCATCCGGTCCGGGCGTGAATCACGGGGACTTCCGTTCGGCTCGATCTCGGACAGTGCCCTTACAGCGAATCACCGGATTTCACGGAGATCGTCCGAGTGCGGGATGAGAAGTCGCCCGGGGCCATGGGACTGTTCGTCTGTCGGACCGGGACCTGGGTCCTGGTCCTGTCTCGGCTGTAGGGCGGATTCAGGGGCCGCCCGCGACCGGGCCCTGACCTCGGATTCCGGACACCGGAGAGACTTGGATCTTGACGGTCCAGGAGACCGGAGTCCCTCTGGGAGTGAATACCGAGACACTCCGGAACTGGATCCGGGCCGCCGACGCACAGCGCTCCGGCTCCCACTCCGCGCCGGGGACCGCAGCGAAGTCACGTGGCGACCACGTTCCGGCGGAGCCGGCCGCAGCCCGGAAGAGGATCCGTGAGCTGGAGCAGGCGCGCGACATCCTCCACAAGGCGGCCCGGCATTTCGCGACGGAGACGAGCAGCCGCCACGTCGTCCCGGTGAGCCGGCAGCCGGCCGGGACCTGCGACGCCCCGTCCACTGCGCGACGGGCCGGCCACTCTGGCCCAGGCCGACGACACCGTGCGCGTCGTGGAGACGGAGGTGACCATTCCCGTCTCCTCCGGCGGATACCCCGGCAGAGCCTCGGCCGCAGCCGACTGCCCGACCGGCGAAATCCGGACCGGCGGCGGCGCCGACGTGGAAGCCGGCAACGCGCACGCCCAGAGGTACCTGCTGCAGTCGAGCAAGCCGATCGGCGGAGAACGGTGGTGGGCCTTCGCAACGAACATGGACACCGTCAACCCGGGCAGGCTCCGCGTCTACGCCATCTCCGCGAGGGTGGTCAAAACCCCGACCCTCACCACCCCCATCAGTTCCTGACACACCTCCGAAACCAGCGGGCCCTCGCCAGACCGGCACATGACCGGACAACGAGACCGCTCACATCAGACGGCTGATCACCGAAGGCGGGACGCGGCCACCGCGAAAGGGGCGGTGCCCCGCCTTCGGCGGCTTGCCGGAGCTCATCAGGTCAGGCCTGTCCCTCACCACCTGCCTGTATTCCGCACCTCCAGGAAACATCGGCACGCTCCTTGATGAGGTGAATGCTGGCTTTGTTCACCAGAACGGAGAACGGACAGCCTGTGTTCACCACTTCGGGAGGCAGCTCCGAGGGGTTCACGAGACGGCGCGCACCACTGGGCCCTCGCGCGGCGTGCCGCCGTTCCAGTACGACTGCCAGACGGGGTCGGTGCCCTGCGGGAACCGGAACCAGCGGCGGTCGCTCAGCTCGGCCAGATGCAGCCGGTCGCGGCGGGCCGGCGGATCGTCGGCGCGCAGGACTACACCGACCGGATCGGTTCGCAGCGCACGCACCGTCAGGGCGGTCTCGTCGAAGGGCGCCCGGGCCAGGGCGACGTCGACCAGTCCGGTGCGCAGCCCGCACGTCGGGTCGGTCAGATCGGTGTCGCGGATGCGGATGCCGATGCCGGGGTGGGTTCGACGGTAGGCGGCGGCCGGCCTGGACACTCCCGGGTCGGTGCCGTCGCCCAGGATGCCGACGGTGATGGTCGCGGCGCCGGCTGCCGCGCTCACGCGTACACGGACGCGGTCGGCATGGCCGAGCAGGGCCCGCGCCTCGTCGAGGGCGTTGTCCCAGTACTGACCGGTGGGTCCGACCGGCAGCCGGATACCGAACTCCGCTGTCAGGGTGGTGAGTTCGCTACTGGTGTATTGGCAGCCGCGGTCGGAATGGATCACCGGGCCGGCGTCGAGCCGGTCACGGCGCTGCCGCTGGTTGGCCGGCCACATCCCCGTGCGGTGGGCGGACCCTGTCCGGGCAGGCGCCTGGAGGGCCCGCACGGACCGCGCCGGGGTGACGCTCAGCCTGCCGGCCTGGCCTGCTGCTCCTCGTTGAGCCGGGCCCAGACCCGGGCCGGCTCCACTGGGCGAAGCGCTGGTAGACCGTCTGCCCGCCTTGGCCGAACACCGGCGGCAGCTGCACTCGGCGGCAGCTGCCGCCGGGTGCAGCCCGAAGTCGTCACGAAGATGATCGCGGCTTCGCGGTCACCCGCCCGACCCGGCCGTCCTGATGATCAGAGGTGGAAGAGAAAGAGCTCCCGCCCGCGCGACATCCTGACGTCTCGCGTAGTCAAGAGGGGTATGCACGTAGATCACGAAGCAAGAGAACAGGCGGGGACCGAGTGAAATCAGCACAGGAGGATGAGTACCTGGAGTTCGTGGCCACAAGGGCAAGGGCGCTCTACCGCTCGGCTTACGCACTCGCGGCCGGCGACACGCATCTTGCCGAGGACCTGGTCCAGGAGACCCTCAGCCGGGTGTACGTGCACTGGAACCGGGTGGCCGGTGCGGACAGGCCAGCGGCCTACGCCCAGACGGTTCTGGTCCGTACCTTCCTCAGCATGCGGCGTCGGCGCAGCACCGGCGAGCGCCCGATCGGAAGTGTGCCCGACACCCCGGAGTCCTGCCCCGACGCCGCACTGCGGATCACTCTGCTGGACGCGCTCGGCCAACTGCCGCCCCGCGACCGGGCGGTGCTGCTGCTGCGCTACTGGGAGGGCCACAGCATCGAGGAGACCGCCCGGATGCTCAGGCTGAGCAGCAGCGCGGTCCGCTCGCAGGGCACCCGGGCACTCGCCAGGCTGCGTGCCCTGCTCGGTGACAGCCTGTCCGATCTGGTTCCGCATTGAGCGCTGGTGCACGCAGGTTCATGCCGCCGCAACACCCCCATCAGCAAGAGAGAAGTGATGACACCATGCCGTTCGAATCAGACCTTGCACATGCCCTGGACCGCACGACGAACTCCCTCGAACCCGATCTCACCGCGCTCCTGAGCGGAGCCGTCCAGCGCGGGCGGAGCCGTCGGCGTCGGCGCAGCGCCGGCGTCACCGCCGGGATCGGCGCCTGTGCCGTGATCGCGGGAGCCGCCCTGGTGATTCCCGGCGTGCTCGCACGGATCCACTCCGCAGGCTCCGACATGGAGACGGTGGCGCTGGCGACGCCTCGTTCTGCGATTACCGGCGATCAGATGATCCAGGCCCTGGAACAGACGCTCCCCGGGGGGCGATTCAGTCAGGTGACCGGACAGAGCAACAACCCCTTGGATCCGCACGGTGGGTACGTCGCCAACGGTGAACTGGTCGTCGACGACGGGCACGGCGCTGCCTTCGTCGGCGTCTCGGCCGTGCGGCTCAAGCTGCCGCTCAAGGACGGCGACGGGCTGAGCTGCGAGCGGACGCCCGCGCGTGCCGCAGGCGACACCTGCACGCTGAGCGAGCTGCCGGGCAGTGCCGCGATTCCGGGCGGGGCTGTGGTGATGTCGGAGCAGAACGCGGCCGAACACCCGGCCCGGGCGGACACCGCCCGCCGGTGGACGGTGACGGTGACCCTGAAGTCGACCGGCGCGCAGCTGCAGCTGGTGCAGTGGAACAGCACCGGCGGCGGCAGCGGCTCCGACACACCGAAGCCGACCCGTGCCGCGCCCCCGCTGTCCGAACAGCAGGTGGTGGCCGCACTCACCGGTGCCGCCTGGGCGCCGATCCTCGGCGCTGTCGGCTGAGCCGTTGCGACGCCGAAGGGGGTTGTGCCTACCGCAGGCTCCTGGGCCCAGTCCGAGGGTTTGGACACCACTGAGCCTGACCCTCATTGCGGGGCCCGATCATCCGCACTCAAGGGGTCGCTCGTGCGGCCGATCACCCCAGGGCGGCCGCCGTGATCGGCCCCGCCGTCACGAGCGGGCCCACTCCATCCCGAGCTGGGCGAGGGCGGCGAGCTGTCCGGCATCGAGTCGGTTGCGGCGCTGTTTCTGGTTGGCGATCCATACCCCGGTCCGCTGCTCACTTCCGTCGGGGAGGATCTCCACGTGGGACCTGCCTGGAGTGCCGCGGCCTTCGCGCTCCATATACTGCGTGAGACCCTGAACCCCCTTCTGAAACGCCTCGGCGCCCCGCCCGGACCCACCTTTCCCCGCAGCCGCCCGCCGGGCCGGTACGACCCGCGCCGGGGTGACGCCGAGCGTGCCGAGCCGGGTCTGCTGCTCGGCGTTGAGCCGGTTCCAGTCCCGGCGTTGGGCGGTGAGCCGGCGTCCTACGTCTTCGCCGCCGCTGACCGCTTGACCGGGTTCAGCCGATTGCAGTGGGGCCGGGCGGCCGGGCCCTGTCGTCAGCGGGCTCCGGCACCTTCCGGATCCGGGGTGGGCGGCGGGTTGTGGCAGGTCACGTCCTTCGCGGGCAGCTGTCCCGTCGAGAGGTACGCGTTGACGGGTATGTTGGCGCAGGCCGTGGGGCTGGAGAGATACACACCATGCCCCTCACCCCCCAGCGCCAGCACCATCCGCGACCCCTTGAGCGCCTGGTGCAGCCCCTGGCCGGTGCCGAGCGGGGTCATCGGATCCCACTCGTTCTGTACGGTCAGGACGTCGGCCCGGGTCTTCATGGGCGTGGTGGGCTCCAGCGGCCGCTGCCAGAAGGCGCACGGTTTGATGTTCGACGCGAAGTCCCCGTACAGCGGGTGCTCCACCTTGTCCCGCGCCGCGTCCCGCGCGTACTGCTCCGGATCGCGGGGCCAGCTGTCCGTGTCCCCGCACACCACGGCCCAGTACACGGCGGTGACGTTGCTGGCGGGAACGGCGTCAGGACCTTCCGGCTCCCCTCCCGCGTCGACACCCGGGCCGGCGGCCCGGACGTCGCCGAGCGGTGAGTGCGCGCCGGGCCCCTTCCTGTCGGCACCCTTCCCGCTCGCGCCCGGATCGGTGCCACCGGGCGGCTGGGGCGCCTTGTCGGCCGATGCCTTGATGGACTTGATGACGGCCGAGGCACCGTGGGGATCGAAGAAGAGCGACGGGTCGGCCCTGATGTCGTCACCCGTCATCTTCTCCCCGTAGTGGATGATCGGGTCCCGGTCGGCCCGCGCCACCAGCGCCCAGAAGGTGGCCGAGACCGCCTCGGGCGTGGCGCCGAGCCCATAAGTGTCCGAGCGCTCCGCCGCCCACCGCGTCCACCGCTCGAAGGCGGGCTCGGCTCCGGTCCCCCACGCCTGGATCATGCCGCGCCAGACGCGCCCCGGGTCCACGCCGCTGTCCAGGACGAACCGGTCGGTGCGCTCCGGGAACATCTGGGAGTACACCGCGCCGAGGTACGTCCCGTACGAGTAGCCCAGGTACGAGACCGTCCGCTCGCCCAGTGCGGCGCGGATGACGTCCATGTCGCGCGCCGCGTTGCGGGTGGTGATGTAGGGAATCACATCGCCCGACTTCTCACGGCACTTGTCGGCGATGCCGCGCGCCCAGGACACGTCCGAGGCGAAGGTCTCGGGCCGGTACGCCCCGCCGACGCCCACCTCCGCTTCGCTCAGATCACCACAGCCGATCGGGCTGCTCTCGCCGACGCCGCGCGGGTCGAAGCCGACGAGGTCGTAGCGGTCGCGGACGTCCTTGGGCATCTCGGCATTCGTCCGTATCGGCCGGTAGAGCCCCGAGGTCCCGGGGCCGCCGGGGTTGAGGAGGAGGACGCCACGCCGTTTGGCGGGATTCTCGCTCTTCATCCGGGATATGGCGAGGTTCAGGGTGCGCCCTTCGGGTCGCTGGTAGTCGAGCGGCACCTTGAGGGTGGCGCACTCGTACGCCGCCGGCCGATCGGGGCTGCAACGGTGCCAGGCCGGCGTCTGTCGCAGGTACGCGGGGGCCGGGGCGGCGGAGGCCGATGGCGCCGCCAGCCCGGGAAGGGCGGCGGCTAAGAGTCCGGAGGTGGCGAGCAGCCGTGCGAGACGTTTCATGCGCGTGGTCCCGTTCCTTCGTCGGGTGAAATCGCTTGCGTCTCGACTGTGTTGGACGAGCGGGTCAGACCGGATCATTCCCAAGATTGATCTTCCATCCCCCGCACGTACTACCTTAAATCCGGACACGTGGCCGAGACTCATCCCCAAGATCCGCGTATCCGCCGGAGCTTTTGGGACGGTCCCGCCCGTCCACTCGTAGTCCCCTCCCCCTTAGAACTCCTGACAGAATGACTCTGTGGGGTCGGCTCCTCGTCGCGGGGTGCTGTCGGGCAACATGGGGCGATGGACTTCGATCAACCGCTGCCTCGCGAGCTGAAGGCCGTTGATTCGTCGTCCCTGTTCAAGCTGGAGGAGCGGGGGTGTGACCTCGGCCTGAGCCAGCGGTTGGACCCGGCTTGGGTGCAAGCGAATGCGGCGCCTGATGGCACCCACTACTTGTGGCCGGCCTTGTGGCACAGCCTGCCCCACCGCCCGGACGTTCCACATCAGCTGCGGTGCGAGCTGTTGATCACTCTGCGCGCGGGAGACCGCGTGAAGAGCCTGCTGGACGTGCTTCCCGATGACTTCACCCCGCTGCCCCAAGTGACCTCACGCGACGAAGGCATGCAGGTCAGCCAGCTCTTTGACCATGCTCCTTCGGTCAGGGAATGGCTACTGCGGGAGGGCGAGGGCTCGGGGGAGCTGTGACAGGCGCCGCCAGCAGATAAGCGGGCATCCCAGGGTGAGGAAGGCTTCGTGGATGTCGTCGCGGATTTCCCAGCGGATCCGCAGGCGGCGGAACCAGTGCAGGTGGGCGAAGGTGCGCTCGACAACCCAGTCCGGAGCCGTGTGCGGTGCCGCGTCGCGCGATCAGTGGCTTCACGCCGAGCGCGCGGACGAGGCGGCGGTACTTGTCGTGATCGTAGCCACGGTCACCGAGCACGACGTCGGGGCGGCGCCGAGGGCGGCCTCGCTTGCCCCGCACGGGCGGCACTGCCTGGAGCAGTGGAATGAGCTGGGTGACGTCGTTGCGGTCGATGCCCGCGGACTTGCCCGCGTGGGACCGCGTCTACGCCTTCTTCCGACGCTGGCGCGACAAGGGCTGGACGGCCGAGTTCCACGACCGGCTGCGGGACCGGATCCGTGAATCGGCCGGCCGCGTCCGGGAGCCGACCGCGGGCGTCATCGACGCCCAGTCGGTGAAGGCAGCCGCGTCGGTGCCGGCTGCGACCCGTGGCTTCGACGGCGGCAAGAAGGTCAACGGCCGCAAGCGCCACATCGTGGTGGACACCCTCGGCCTGCTACTGACCGTCGTTGTCACGGCGGCGTCCGTCACTGACCGGGACGCGGGACAGACACTGCTGGCCCGACTGCGCGAGCGGCACTGGCGCATCACGCTGGTCTGGGCCGACGGCGGCTACACCGGCCAACTCGTCGCCTTCGCCCACAACGTGCTGCGGATCGCGCTGACGGTAGTCAAACGCAGCGACAACAACATCGGCTTCGTCGTCCTGCCGAAAAAATGGCTTGTCGAGCGCACGTTCGCACGGCTGATGCGCTCACGCCGCCTGGCCCGCGACTACGAAACCCGCACCGACAGCGCCGCGGCGATGATCAGATGGTCGATGAGCATGGTCATGAGCCTCGCCCGGCGATGACACTGAACACTCCGGGACGCTCCTCTGCCACCCAGCCCCGCGCAGCCAGGCGCTTCACCTTCGACCGCACGCCCTCCACCTTCGCGGGCACCGGCTCCAGCCCTACCGCCACCGCGAGTTCCCGACAGTCCATCGCCACGGCATCCGACCCACTCCCACCCGCCAGAGCGTTCATGAGCTGCTGGTGATCCGGCGCCAGCACCGCAATGGTGAGTCCTTCCCGCCACACCGGCACCACCGAACCCGGCATCGCACCCACAATCCGCGTCGGCTGCCCGTCGGCGATCACGGCCAGTGCCCCTTTCTCGGCTCCGCGAGGTTCCGCCAGGACCTCAGCCACCGCCTCACGGGCGATCACGAATCGCTCCCACACGGCCTCTGCCTCCCGCAACTCGGCCTGAAGGGCATCCACCCGCTGCCGAGCGGCGCGTTCACGCTCCTCCAGCAGCCCCATCACCGACGGCATCCGGCACCTCCACCGCAGAGACGACACGACATCTCGTCCCTGCCACTGAACGCCCGGACACATACCTGACCAGCGGAAACGCACCCATCACTCTCGGAAAGACAACGGCTTCTAAGCTTGATCTTTAACCTCGCCTGTCATCCGACCTGCTGAGATCTATGGTTTTCGGGGGCACGTGAGGCGGCCGCCCTCCACGCTTCGAGATGTCGAGTAACGAAGTGTC